>JBCBCS010000016.1:0-29155 GCA_038530475.1 Pseudomonadota bacterium | reverse complement strand
GCCCCGCTGACATTGCGCGTGAAGGGGCGCGATGTGGTTTTGCCAGCCTTTGCCAATGGCGCCGCACGGGTGCGGTTTTCCGACCTGTGTGGGGTGCCGCTTGGCCCTGCGGATTACCTGGCGGTCGCCGAGGCTGTGCGGGTTTTGGTGCTCGAAGACATTCCGCGCCTGAGTCGCAGCAATTTCAACGAGGCGAAGCGGTTCGTGACGTTGATTGACGCACTTTATGAGGGGCAGGTGAGGCTGATCGCGTCGGCCGCGGCGGCGCCGGAAATGCTCTATGTCGAGGGCGAAGGGGTGTTCGAGTTTGAACGTACGGCCAGCCGCCTGCGCGAGATGCAGGGCGAGGGCTGGGGCACCTAGAGCTGTGGGATCACCAGCCGCTGACCGATCCGGATGCGGTCGGGGCTTGAGAGGATCTGACGGTTGGCCTGATAGATGTGGTCATACATGTCAGAGCGTCCATAGAACGTGATCGCAATTGCGCCGAGGCTGTCGCCGGGCTGCACCGTGTAGAACCGTGCCTGCACCTCTTCGGTGGCGCGCTGGACGACGCGCACCTCTAGTCCCGCCGTATCGTCCGGGGTCGGTGTCGGGATCGGGGGGACGTTGCCTGCCGCGATCTGCGCCTGCGTGACGATATTGGCGAGCAGGACGTGGGTGTCGACGCGACCTTCGGACGTCACGAGGATTTCGGGGACTGCAATCTCCCCCGCAGCAGCGGCCTGATTGATGATGGCGTCAATCGTGGCATCGCTTTGACCTGCCTGCAGGGCTGCGACGACAAGTTCTTCCAGCGAGCTGCGGTCTGGCACGCCGGCGCTCTGGCCTGTCGCGGCTTCGATCCCGGCGAGGATCTGTGCGGTGGATTCCCGTTGTTGCTGGGTGGCTGTCTCAACCGGTTCGACCCCTGCAAAGCCAAGCTCAGCGAGGACGTTCTGCGTCATCGCATCGAGCGGGGTGTCGTCGGTGTCGGGGCGTGCCACGTCGACAAAGCGCGGAGCTTCGACCACGGCTGGGGCAGGTTGACTTGCGACCGCTTGCAGGGCAGCGGCGATGGCCGGGTCCTCTTGCGGGGCGGCGATGAGCGGTGTGTCTGCCTGCTGTTGCACGGCGCGGGTGACTTCAACATCGTCCTGTGCTGCAGGAGTGTTGAGAGGATCGACGGCCACATCATCCCCACCAGCGAAGGGGCGGAAGATGATCAGGCCACACAGGACCACGGCGAAAGCGAACAGGGCGATGACAGTACGGATCATGGGTGCGTCCTTAGGGTGGCGGTCGGTCAGCCGGGATTTTGTGAAGAAACAGTGGTCAGGCCGAGGGAGACCCAGCCCTGCATCCCGCTTCGGAAGAAGAACAGTTTTTCGGATGGATAACCTGCTTCAAGCAGATCGATGATTGCGTTGCGCGCATCAGGCGACCACGGGCCGCCCGCATAGAGGGTGAGCGCCATCGCGCCTGAGAAATCCAGCGCGTCGTCGTCGCCCGTTGCCCCCAGCGCGCGCAGGATGTCGGTGCGATACCGGTTTTCGTCACTCAGCGTGCTCGCGGGCACGTTGACCGCGCCGGGGACAGCACCGCTTGCGAAATCAGCGGGTGCGCGCACGTCGAGCAACAGCCCGGTGCTGTCCGAGACAGGACCGGTCAGAAATCCCAACAGTTCAAGCTCACCCAGGGTCTCGACCCCATCGGCGGCGATCATCGGCTGGATGCAATTTGGCGGACAGGCGCGTGACGTCAGGGCAAAGTCCTGCGGCACGGTGGCGCGGGTGTTCTGGTCGCGGTTGACCACAAATGTCTGGCCGCCCATGGAAAACGTGACCGCGTCTTTGAAGGTGGTGATGCGAACGTCATCGGCCAGCGCAGACCCGACTCCGAGGGATGCCGCGCATGTTGCAAGTGCCAGAAATGTCGATCTGCTCATCTTGCTCCTCCTCAATGCCTGCCGGTTGTGACTTGTCTCGCAGGGTCGTCATGTTTCGTGGGGCGCGCCCTTATGCCTTGGCCCGAGAGGTTGGGCGCGCCCCAACTCTGCCCCCTCGGTTCCGCCTGCTTGAAACAGAAAGACGAGCCCTTCGAAATTTCGGGCCCGTCCCCCCGCCCTGCCAAGATCGTGTCGCTGTGCCTGTTCGTTCTTGTGTCAGACCTCTTGCGAAATTTCGTGATGCGCCTTGGTCGGCGCGGCTGTGTCTGTGATGGGCGCGGCCAGAAGATCGGTGCCCAGAATGAGAAGTGTCAGAACGCTCGCGATCAGCCATTTCAGCGTCGTGCGGTCCTTGGTGCTGCGCAAAGACGCGATTGCAGCCACGGGTAGGGGGGGCGTCGGCAGCGACGTGTCGGCGTCAGTTACGGCGAAATAGGTCATTGAGCAGCCCCCGCAATCGTGAGGCCCAGCGCGGCCCAAACCTGCATCCCGCCCCGGTAATAGCCAAGCTTGTCTGCCGGATAGCCAGCCTCAATCAGCGTGGCGATCATGGCGCTTGCGTCCATCGCCGACGGGCCATGGTCAAAGATCACAAGACGGCGAGCCTCCTCGAAGGACAGGATGCCCTGGTATTCCCGAGCGCCTAGCGCTTGAAGAATATCGCCACGGTATGGGTTCGCGTCGGACATGGTGACTGCGGGAATGTTGACAGAGGCCGGGATGAAACCCAACGACCGCTCATCGGGCATGCGGGCGTCGATCAGCAGGCCATCCCCGGCTTCAACGTCGGAGGACAGAAACGCGATCACGTCCAGTTCGCCCAGCGTCGGAACACCGGGTGCGGCTTGCATCGGCGCAAGACACGGGGCGGGGCAGTCCGCCGCTGGTGCGCTGAGCGCGGAAAGGCGCGGATCATCGAGCAGCGCAGATCGGCTGATCACGACTTCCTCGCCCTGAAAGGTGAAGACGGCGTTTTCGGTCACGGGGAACGTGTCAGCGGTCGCAAATGTGCCGCAACAGATACCGATACTCGCCCAGATCGAGCGTTTCATCCCCGCGTCCCCCAACGACAGTAGGCGCAAAATGTAGTGTGGCAGTTGGCAGAACTGCGCCTAAATGGATTATTTCACCAGATATAGAGGCAGAACGAATCAGGGGTCAAAGAAAAAACGAATCAGCGAATCGATTTTTATTGGCTTGCTGTTCTGTGTGCCTCAATGGGCGGCGTCCGGCCCAGCAGGTCCGTGCCACCGCAATCAAGATCAATGGTGCCGAGCGGGAAGACCGGGAACCGTGTATAG
Source organism: Pseudomonadota bacterium (assembly GCA_038530475.1). Lineage (GTDB taxonomy): Bacteria > Pseudomonadota > Alphaproteobacteria > Rhodobacterales > Rhodobacteraceae > Octadecabacter. The sequence continues at coordinate 25,927 of JBCBCS010000016.1, read as the reverse complement.
CGGCTGATCATACTGTCGGTGCGCCAGACATTGTTGACGCACAGATCCTGGGCATTGGTGCCGGAGTTGAAGCCAAAGCCGGGATCGCCGCAATCGTCGGCGCGTCCGCCTGCATTCCACGCCTGGCCTTTCGGACCGTTGTGCATACCGCCCGTGGGGAACACCATGCCGCGCGGATCGAAGCTGAGGTTCCAGCTCGTCGTGGGGGTCAGTTGGCTCATGTCCCATGAGCCGAGCGGCACGCCATCCTTGAAGCCCTGAATGAAAAAGCCTGAGATATCGTCATGGGTCAGCAACGGCTCATCCATGAGCGCGTCCGGCACCGACATGATCCCTTCCATTCGGTAGCCGTTGTCGCCTTGCCAGCAGAACTCAAACTCGGCTGCGGTGGCGGTTTGCGCAAGACCCAGAGCAGCGGTCAGGAGGAGCGGGCGGATCATGTGTTCAGCCTCATGAAATGGCCGGCAAAGTAAAGCGACCCGCAGACTAGGATGCGGGCGTTGGGAGAGATGGCAGTGATCTGATCAAGCGCCCGTTCGAGCGACGGGGCGGTTGTTGCGTTTATCCCGGCTGCAGCCGCGGCTGCAGCTGTGGTTTCCGCAGGCAGGGTGTTTGTCTCGCCCGGAATGGCGCAAGCGGTCAGCGTTGCGGTGTGCGGTGCGAGGGGGCGCATGAAGCCCCCCACGTCCTTGGTGTTGAGCATCCCGCAGATCAGGTGGGTCGGCTTGGGCGGTAACATGGCCAGCGTCGCGGCGATGGCGGCGCCTGCGGCGGGGTTGTGCCCGCCATCCAGCCAAAGCTCTGCCGGGGCGCAGCGATCCGCAAGCTGTCCGCTTGCGACCCGCTGCATCCGTGCGGGCCAATAGGCGTCGGTCATCGCCGCCTCGCACGCGGCTTCATCCGCGCCCAGGTGACGGAGGGCGGCGAGCACTGCACCAGCGTTTTGCACCTGGTGCGGGCCGGGCAGGGCCGGAAGGGGCAAATCAAGCAACCCGGTTTCATCCTGAAAGATCAGGCGATCGCTTTCGGTCGTGGTGTGGAAGTGTTGACCAAAAGCGAGGATCGGCGCGCCAAGGCGCTGGGCGGTCGCTTCGATCACGTCGTTTGCGGTGTCGTGTTGTGGACCGACGATGACCGGCACACCGCGTTTGATGATCCCGGCTTTTTCCGCCGCAATCTGTTCGAGCGTGTCGCCAAGAAATTGCTGGTGGTCCATATCGACCGGCGTGATGATACTGAGCTTCGGCGCGATCACGTTGGTCGCATCCAGCCGCCCCCCAAGACCCACTTCGAGGAGCGTGTAGTCGGCGGGCGTCTCTGCGAAGGCCAGCAAGGCGGCGCATGTGGTGATTTCAAAATAGGTGATGTCGTCGCCGTCATTGGCGGCGTAACAGCGATCCAGCGCCTCTGTCAGGGCGTCCTCAGTGATCAGCTCACCGGCCAGTCGGATGCGTTCGTGGAAGCGCGCCAGATGGGGGGAGGTGTAGGCGTGGACGCGGTGGCCCATAGCCTCAAGCCCGGCGCGGATCATCGCCTGAGTGCTGCCTTTGCCGTTGGTGCCCGCGATGTGGATCACCGGCGGCAGCTTATCTTGTGGGTTGTCCAAGGCCTCAAGCAGGCGCCAGACGCGGTCGAGCGTAAGGTCGATCACCTTGGGGTGCAGCGCCATCATGCGCTCAAGGATGATGTCGGAACTCTGGGACAAATCGACCCTCCGGGGGACCTCCCGGGGGGAAGGTGTTTTTGGTCAGATGAAAGGGAGGCTAGTCCTGTTTGGGCGTCTCGCTAGCCTCGGACCCGGCGTCGTCGTCAGTGGGTGCGTCTGGCGCAGGAAGGTCCCCCATTACGGCGGGGGGGTCACCCAGCAGCATCCGCGTGATCTTGATCAGTTCGTCCCGCATCTGACTGCGCGGTGTGACCCGGTCGAGCATGCCGTGGTCGAGCAGGTACTCGGCGCGCTGGAAGCCCTCGGGCAGCTTTTCACGGATCGTCTGTTCGATCACGCGCGGGCCAGCAAAGCAGATGAGCGCGTTGGGCTCTGCGATCTGCACGTCGCCCAGCATCGCGTAAGAAGCGGTGACGCCGCCGGTCGTTGGGTGGGTCAGCACGACGATGTAAGGCAGGCCCGCTTCTTTCAGCATCTCAACAGCCACCGTCGTGCGGGGCATTTGCATCAGGCTGAGGATACCTTCCTGCATCCGCGCGCCACCGGCGGCGGAGAACAGGATCAGCGGGCGGTTGAGTGCGACGGCACGTTCAGCGGCGGCGATAATGGCGTTGCCCACATACATGCCCATCGATCCCGCCATGAAGCTGAAATCCTGACAGGCGGCAACGATGGGGGTGCGGCCCATTTCACCTTCGGCAACCAGCATCGCCTCGGCTTCGCCGGTTTGGCGCTGGGCGGCGCGCATCCGGTCGGGGTACTTTTTCTGATCGCGGAAGTTCAGCGGGTCGGTCGTGGGTTTTGGCACCGCGACTTCGGTGAAAATGCCACCGTCAAACAGGTTTGCGAACCGAGCGCGGGGCGTGATCGCCATGTGGTGACCGCAGCTGGTGCAGACGTTGAGGTTCTCGCTCAACTCGCGGTGAAACAGCATCGTGCCGCATTCATCGCACTTGGACCAAAGGTTCTCGGGCACTTCACGGCGGGAGAAGATCGAATTGATCCGGGGGCGGACGTAGTTGGAGATCCAGTTCATGGGCGCCTCGATTGGTCTTTTGTCCAGATAATCGCCACGCGGCTCAAATGCAATCAGCGCTGCAGTGCGAGCCGGGCGGCCAGCCACAGGATCAGCATCACGATCAGCTCTTGCGGCCACCATGGCACGAAGGGCACGCCACCGGTGTCGAGCACAAACAAGGAGGCACCGTAAAGCCAGTCATTGCTGGCCATCACCAAAACGGCGGTGAGGTTGTTTACGAAATGCAAGGCCAACGCCGGACCCAGCGTGCCGGACCGGGCCGTGAGGTCAGCGCAGATGAGGCCAAAGAGCGTCGTCCAGGCCACATAGTTCCACGCAATATCGGGGGGCAGCGTGGGGTCGTAGTGGATCAGGCCGAAGAGGACAGATGGCAGGCCCAGCCAGATGAGAGGGCTTTGCACCAGGCTGGCCAAATGGCTTTGGAGGTAGCCGCGAAACACCAGCTCCTCTGCTCCGATCTGGAGGAACAAGAGCGGCAAGGTCGGCAGCAGGATCAGCAGCCACCGGCCGACGCTGTATTGCTGAGACAAGGCGGGATCCCAGAGACCGGGCACCATCAGGAGCAGGTAGAAAGGCGACAGGTAAAGCAAGACCCGACCGAAATCATGAATCGCACGGGCGAAAGGCCCCAATAGGCGGCGCAGTCGCAGGTCGTGAAAGCCCCGCATCACAGCCCATAGGATCAACACATAGATCCCGAAAATGGCGAGGTTCCAGCGCACGCCGCTGGGGGTCGTCCCGTCATAGAAGGTTATCATCACCTCCCAATCGAGGCGGGTTTGCACCGCGGACAGGATTGGCACGAGGATGATCTGGGGGCCGTACCAGAGCGCCAGAAGCAGGATCACGATCCGCATCCAGCCTCGCGTCTCTCGAAAAGGTGCGGCGAGCACTGCCATCTGGGCGTAGCGTTCAGGCAACGCTGTGGCCTTCTGTCCGAAGGAGTTCGGCGATGTCAGACAAGTGATCGTGCCGTACCAGAAGGTAATCGCGCAGGTGGGTCGACAGGACGAAAACGCCGTACCCTGCCGAAGAGATGGGCGTGACGGCGGCCATGACCACGCCCGCTTCATCCAATTGCGCCAGCGTATCGACCCGCAGCGCGGTCCAGCCGGCCTCGGTTTCCAGTTCTGTGGGAACACGGTCCGCCGCGCAGACGAGGGACAGCTCATCCACACCACGGGTGGCCGAGCACAGGCCCGGGCCGTCAAACCAGTCGGGAAGCGCGGCATCGGCTGGCAGGCGCGTGATGGCATAAGTGCCGGGCAAGGTGGAAAACGAAAGCTGCATGGCACCACGCTGCCGGGTTTTGGGGATGAACGAAAGGGGCATTCCCGCTTGTCCCTTCCGCGCCCACAAATTAGACCGTCAAAGACGCGAAATCGGAGGACGCACCCATGCTCAAAGGCAAGACGGACAAATCCAAACTGCCAAGCCGCCACGTGACCATAGGCCCCGCACGGGCGCCGCATCGGTCATATTACTACGCCATGGGCATGACCGAGGAAGAGATTTACCAACCCCTCGTCGGTGTGGCGACCTGCTGGAACGAGGCTGCGCCATGTAACATCGCGCTGAACCGTCAGGCGCAATCGGTGAAGTTGGGCGTGAAGACAGCGTTTGGCACGCCGCGTGAATTTACGACAATCACCGTGACCGATGGCATTGCGATGGGACACGAAGGCATGCGGTCCTCGCTTGCGTCACGCGAGGCGATTGCCGACACGGTCGAGCTGACGATGCGCGGCCACTGCTATGACGCCATTGTGGGCCTTGCGGGCTGCGACAAATCCCTGCCGGGGATGATGATGGCGATGGTGCGGCTGAACGTGCCGTCCGTGTTCATCTATGGCGGGTCGATCCTGCCGGGGCGGGTGCAGGCGGGCGCGCAGGTGCCGGACGATTACAAGGATCGCGACCTGACCGTGCAGGACATGTTTGAGGCCGTGGGGCGTCAGCAGAACGGCTCCATGTCCGAGGCTGAGCTCGAAGTGCTGGAGCGTGTGGCTTGTCCGTCGGCGGGCGCGTGTGGTGGCCAGTTCACCGCCAACACGATGGCCTGTGTGTCTGAGGCGATTGGCCTGGCCCTGCCCAACTCGTCCGGCGCGCCTGCGCCGTATGAAAGCCGCGACCAGTATGGCAAAGCGTCCGGTGAGGCTGTGATGGCCTTGATCGAAAAGAACATCCGTGCGCGCGATATCGTGACCCGCAAGTCGCTTGAAAATGCGGCACGGGTCGTGGCGTGCACCGGCGGGTCGACCAATGCCGGGCTGCACCTGCCGGCGATTGCCCATGAGGCGGGGATTGATTTCGACCTTTTCGATGTCTGCGACATCTTCCGTGAGACGCCGTACTTCGTCGATCTGAAGCCGGGTGGTCAGTACGTGGCCAAGGACCTTTATGAGGCGGGCGGTGTACCGGTCGTGATGCGCGAGCTGCGCAAGGCGGGGCTCATTCACGAGGATTGTGTGACCGCGACCGGTCGCAGCATGGGGGAAGAGCTTGACCTGGTAGAGCGCGATGCCGATGGCCGCGTGATCTATCCGGTGGACGCGCCGCTGACGCCAACGGGCGGGGTTGTGGGCCTCAAGGGCAATCTGGCCCCCGAAGGTGCCATCGTGAAAGTGGCCGGGATGGCCACGCAGGAACAAAGCTTCACCGGTCCGGCCCGCGTGTTTGAATGCGAAGAAGATGCGTTCGAGGCCGTGAAGAAGCGCGAATATGAAGAAGGCGAAGTGATCGTCATCCGCAACGAAGGCCCCTCTGGCGGCCCCGGTATGCGCGAGATGCTGGCGACCACGGCGGCTTTGTCGGGTCAGGGCATGGGCAAGAAGGTTGCGCTCATCACAGACGGTCGGTTCTCCGGCGCGACCCGTGGCTTCTGTGTCGGGCATGTGGGTCCTGAGGCTGCGCATGGCGGGCCGATCGGGATGCTCAAGGATGGTGACGTGATCACCATCAATGCGATCACCGGGGAACTGAAGGTCGACCTGACGGACGAAGAACTGGCCGACCGCCGCGCAAATTGGTCCGGCCCGAAAGAGACGATCTATGCCTCTGGCGCGTTATGGAAGTATGCGCAGCTTGTAGGCGGTGCGCTCAAAGGGGCGGTGACGCATCCGGGGGCGAAAGAAGAGCGCCACATCTACGCGGACCTCTGATTCCGTATGAGCGGGGCAAGGACGTTTACAGCGGCAACGGCGATGCTGGCTTTGACGGCGTGTGCGGACATGTCCGAAGGGCTCGCAGCGCAATTGGCGGCGATTGGGTCCAATCCGAACGCCACCAACGAAGGCATCCGCACGCTTGCGTTGATCGGGGGCGAAGTGCGGGTCCGTGGCCCGCAGGGCTATTGCGTTGACCAGGGTGCCAGCGACGCGCGCACCGGCTTTGCTGTGATGGCGGGGTGCGCGTTGATGTCGGACGAAGTGGGCGTCATGCCGACGCTCGACGGGCTGATCACGGTCCAGTTCGGCGCACCGGACACCGCAAGCGTCTCTGGCAACGAAGAAGCGTTCGCCGCGTTTCTACGATCAGAGGCGGGCCGCGGTCTGCTCGCCGGGAACGGGGAGCTTGCCTCAATCGGTGAGGTCAACACGATCACCGATCAGGCGGGTGTTCTGGCCCGGTTTTCGGACGACAGCGGCCCCCCAATCAGCGGGACGACGGGGCCGCAATGGCGCGGGTTTCTTGATATCAATGGCCGGTTGACGACGATCTCGGTGCTCAGCTTCGAACGCGCACCGCTGAGCCGGGGTCAGGGGGAACGGCTTTTGGTGGTGGCAATGGCGGAATTGGCCGAGGTCAATGCACCTGCCACGCCCGTCGAGTAGGCCGGACGATTTTCTGACCTGCCTAAACACCTATTATTGTTTCCTTCTTAGAAACAATTTGGCAGGTATGTTATCGAAATAACGACAACAGGCATCCGATCTTTATGGGGCAGCTACGAACCGGTCTATTGGAAAAGGTGCTTTGGCGCAGAGCGCGTGCGTTCTGGTCACGGGCAGCGGGTGCGGCCGAAAGGGCCGATCTGTCTGTGCTGCGCAAGCAGCGGCACGAGGCCCGTATTCTGAGGCAAAAGCTCAACGAACTGACGTTCGTTGCCGACAATCGCCTCGCCCTTCCGCGCATCGGGTCGACGACTTTTCCGCGTCCAGCGGGTAGTGACTGGTCCTGGAGGCCCCAGATGTGGCGCGGCGCGTTGCCGGTCAAAGGTCTTTCGGCGGTTGAAAGTAAGACGAAGCTTGGTGATGAAGTCACGGTCTTCCACGATTGCCAGATTTCTGAGCTGACCCTGCGCCAGCTGCGCAACACCAGGGAGGCGGATTTGGCGCCGTTTGGCCTGCGGATGGATGTGTTTCAGTTCGACGGCTCGTTCCTGAGCCTCGTGCTGAATTTTCCCCAATCTGCCTGTGACGGCTTGCTCAAGCGGCATCTGATACGGATGGACGTGATCGTTGAGCTGGAAAAACCGCTTGAAATTTTTGCCCGCCTCAATGTGCGCCACGGCCCAAACACCGAGCAGATCGTGCGGGAATTGCCGATCTATGAGGAGGAAGTCATGGTCGAATTCGACCTTGCCTACACCAAGCTCAATGAAAAGCGGGTTGAGGCGATGTGGGTCGATCTGATTTTTGAAGGTCCACAGATGAATCAGGTCACGCTGCGCGACGTGACCTTCTCTCGCACGCCGCGGGCGGAACTCTAGGGGGCGGTCTAATGGCTGACAGCAACATCGAGCTCACCAAATTGCGCCTTGTCGAAGGCGTCTGGACCGGTGCGCTGAAGTATCACGGGCGGGATGATTGGACCCCTCAGATTGAAGTGACTCACCTCGACTTTCCGGTTGATGGTGTTGAAATCGAAGAAGATCGCGTGGAAGAGCATTGGATCGTCCGCGTGCCGATCCCGTCTGACCGAATTTCGGACGGGGTGCAGACCTTCGTGATCCACGACAAAAGCCAATCGGACCCCTTGGCGAGCTTTGCCATCATCGCGGGCGATGCGCTGGCTGAGGATGTGCGGGCAGAGCTGTCTTTGCTTCGGGCAGAGCTGGACATGCTGAAAAAGGCTTTTCGGCGCCACTGTGTGGAAACCACTGGCGGCTAGACGTCCGCTGGTTCGGGGTGTCCCGCCAGACGAAGCGCGCTACCTCAGCGTCACGCGATATAGTTCGTCGCCGGAGGTATGCATGATGGATGAAGCTGATCGATCAGCGGTGATCGAAATGGCGCTGAGCGACCATGTCTCGTTCGAAACGATCCGCGCAGAATATGGATTGAGCGAGAAGGAGGTCGTCGCGCTGATGCGGTCATCGCTCAAACCTGGCAGCTACCGGGCTTGGCGAAAGCGGGTCGCCACCTTCGGCGCGCGGCGGGAGCACTACAAATGAAACAGTGGCTTATCGTCGCCGCCCTTGGTCTTGCGGGATGTGCCAGCGGGCCATCCCCTCAAACTGATGTTCTGGCAATTGGCGACAGCATCCTGGCGTGGAACAGCTTTTCAGACCGGGATATCCCATCGCAAGTGGCGCAGAAGACCGGACTGACGGTCTTTAATGCGGCGGAGAACGGGGCTGAGTTCTTTGAGGCCCCGACGATCCCGGATCAGTACGAGCCCGGACCGTGGGATTGGGTGATCGTGGATGGTGGCGGCAATGATCTAGGCAAGACGTGTCTAAGACCGGCGGCGGCTCAGGCGGTCCTCGACGCATTGATCGCACCTGATCTCAGCGGCGCTTATGCGGACTTGTTGGATCAGATCAGGGCGGATGGGCCGCGCGTCATTATCATGGGCTATGCGCCCGTCAGTATCCGGGGCGGCCCGTTCGAAGGATGCGCCGAGGTGCTTGATGACCTCAACGACAGGCAATCCGCGCTCGCAGCCGTTCTGGACGGCGTTTTCTTTGTCGATGCGCGGTCTGTGATTTCGCCCGAAGACCTTGAAGCCTACGCGATTGACCGTGTCCATCCCACGCCGCTTGCAGGCGATCTGATCTCGGACCTTATTGTGGAGGTGCTGCGCCGCTGATGTCATTCGGAACTTAGGACCGTGGCTTTGTGTTCTCTTCATGAACTGAAAACAGCAAGAGAAAGACAAGATATGCCAAAGATTGACGCATCAAAAATTCTCATCGTTTCGACCCATGGGTTTGAGCAGTCAGAGCTCGAGTTTCCTCGCGACCAGCTGCGCGCCAAGGGCGCCGAGGTCCATGTCGCGACGCTGGATGGGAACGCCATCAAGGGTTGGGAAGGCGACGATTGGGGCCGTGAGGCGGAGGCCGATCTGAAAGTGGGGGACGCAAAAGTCGCCGATTATGACGCGCTCGTCCTGCCGGGCGGCCAAATCAACCCGGATTTGCTGCGGGTCGATGAGGACACGCTCGCGCTCATCAAAGACTTTGCGGCACAAGGAAAGATTATCGCGGCCGTGTGTCATGCGCCGTGGCTTCTGGTGGAAGCGGGACTTGCATCAGGGCGCGACATGACCTCGTTTCATTCCATCAAGACCGATGTAAAGAATGCCGGGGCACACTGGGTCGACCAACCAGTGGTCGTAAGCAATGGGATCATCACCAGCCGAAACCCGAACGATTTGAAGGACTTTGTCGCCAAAATCGTTGAAGAAGTGGAAGAAGGCGAACATCAGCGCGATGCGGCCTAAAAATACGGCAAGACACTGAAGAATAAGGAACGCTGCGCGTGTTAGCGCGGCGTTTTTTGTGTTTCCTGCCCTTCAACAGTCGCCCAGAAACCCTGTAATTGTCAGGGAAGCGTCCAAGTCCTGCCCGATTTCACCGTCATTTCCGACCCCGAGAAAAGACACGAGATTGAGGACGACGGATGGACCGCCTGACCGAAATGGAAGCCTTTGCCACAGTAGTGGATCAGGGTGGATTTACAGACGCAGCCAAGAAGATGGGGATTTCCAAATCCGCTGTCTCAAAGCACGTCTCAAGCCTTGAGGCCCGTCTTGGCGCCCGTCTGTTAAACCGCACGACACGTCGCGTCAGCCCGACTGAAATTGGCCTTGCCTATTACGACCGGGCCCGCCGGGTTCTTAATGACGCCGGCGAGGCAGATGCGCTCGTCACTTCTATGCAAAGCGCGCCGTCAGGTCTGCTACGCATCTCTGTCGCGACCGATTTCGGGGTCAACCATCTGTCCCCCGTTCTCGGTGATTTTCTGAGCGAATTCCCAGATATCACGGTCAACATGGTCCTCAACAACCGGTATGTTGAGCTGATTTCGGAAGGCTTCGACATGGCCGTCCGCATTGGCGAGCTGGAGGACAGCACGCTGCGCGCCCGCAAGCTGACGGAAACCACCCGTCGCATGGTCGCCGCCCCGTCTTACTTCGAACAGCATGGCCGCCCGACGAAGATCGATGATCTGAATGAGCATAAACTGCTGCATTACTCCAACCAGGCGAACTCTGCCGTCTGGAAGCTGACAGCGCCATCAGGTGAGAAGCGTCAGGTGCGCACGGCCGGATGGCTGACCGTTAATGATGGCCAGTCGCTTCTCAATGCCGCAATCTCGGGCCTTGGCATCGCTTACCTGCCCTCCTTCCTCTATGCCGACGCAATGGAACAGGGCCTTGTGGAAGAGGCGATCCCGGAGCTTCCGGTTGAGACCCAAGGCATCTACGCGGTCTACCCGCCGGGTCGCTTCACACAGCCCAAGGTGCGTGCCTTTATTGATTTCCTCGTCCATGCCTTTGCCGAAAAAGGCCCGGAAAACTGGTGATCCCACCATTTCAGACTTCCCAAGGGTGCAACGCCCAACTTTGCGCAGCCTTCCGGGGCTGCGTTTTTTCTTAGGGTGCGCTTACTCGGTTGAGGTGATGATGACCTCGACGCGCCGATTGGCATCGCGACCTTCCTCGGTGACGTTGGTGGCGATGGGTGACAGGTAACCCATGCCTTCGGCGGCCAATTGCCTGCGGGGGATGTCATAGGTGGACACAAGCCGTTCCAGCACCGACCCCGCGCGCCGTTTAGACAGGGCAATGTTGCCATCAAGCGATCCGACAGCGTCCGTATGACCGACAAGCGCCACCGTGCGCGAGGGGTTTGCCCGCAGATAATCGGCCAGCGCCGCAAGCGACGCGAATTGCTGATCACCCAGTTGGGCCGAGCCGGTCTCAAACGTCAGATCGCCGAGGATCACGCGCCCAACTGTTTCGAGTTCCGTCGCAAGATCACCGGTCAGCGCCACGGATGTTGGACGAAGGGCAGGGGCGTCCACCTCAGCCACCGTGCCTTCGCCGGCCGCGCCGACCCGCATGATCTGGATAAACCCCGTCGACGACGTGCGGCTGGCCAGCAGGCTGATCAGTTCAGTTTCTGTCTGGAAGGCCATGTAGCGGTAATCGCCCAAATCCACATACATATCCGGCGCCGGGATCACGTCGGTGCCGAACCGGAAATCAAAGCCGCCACACACATCATCGGTGCATTCGAACGCAATCTCAAACCCGTCTGCGGTCAATTGATCTCGCAGCGGGCCAAGCATTTGCGCAGTCGTCAGGCCAGAAGCGTCAATGCGCCAGGCCTGCTGGCGCACTTCACCGTCGCGGGTCAGCTTGGGGATCTCGCCCTCAAGCCATGGGCCCACCGGCATGGCGTAACTGTCATTGGTCACAACGCCTTCAAAGGCGAGCGTCGCATTGCTTGGCATGTCCAGCGGAGCCGCGAGAAGCGGCAGCGGCAAAAGGGACAGGGCAAGCGCGCGCCTCATGGTCTGTTATCGGTCCAGCCCGTGATAGTCTTCGTTCGGGCGCATGTCAGTGGCAGAGGCCATGCGGTTTGTCATGTTGAAAAAGCCGGTCACGGCGGTGATGTCCCAGATATCTCGGTCGCTGAATCCCTGATCACGCAACGCGGCCCGGTCCGCTTCCGTCACCTCGGCGCTGGATTTCGTCACTTTTTCGGCAAAGGTCAGCATCGCCGTTTGCCGGGCGTCCAGATTGGCCACACGCCAGTTCATGACCATCATTTCTCCCAGTTTGGGGTCCCCTGACAGCGCCCTGACGGCCTGCCCGTGGGCGGTCAGGCAGTAAAAGCACTTGTTCACCGATGAGACCACGACCGCGATCATTTCCCGCTCCAGCTTCGTCAGGCCGCTCTCAGCCAGCATCAGGTCGTTGTACATCGCCGAGAACGCATCGAGCTTTGCCGGATCGAAAGCGTAGGCGCGCAGCACGTTCGGAACAAAGCCCAGCTTATCGTCGCAAACAGCGAAATACTTCGCGATATGGTCCGGCAAAGGGTCGGCCGGCGGGAGGTTCAGCGCGGTGGGTAAGGGCGTATCGGTCATGTCTGGTTCCGGTCAGCGAGTGGTCTTGATGCGGTAATGGTATCCTTCCACAGCCTGCATGCCCATGGAAGCATAGAGCCGGTTGGCCCCGTCATTGGCGCGCGTGACCAGCAGCGCCACAATTTCCGCACCTTGGGACTGCGCCCAGAATGCGGAGGCCGTCATCATGTGTCGGGCAAGGCCGCGCCGACGAAATCGGTGCGCCGTTTCAATCGCATGGAGCATGCAGATGTTGTTGTGCACCGCCGCAAAGAGGGTGCCCGCAGGAGTGTCATCCAAACGGCCAAGGATAGTTGTCTTTGGGGCTGAGGCGCGGGCCATCACCTCAAGCCGGGGCGTGTCGATGCCTCCTGTCGCCCAAATCTCCTCCTGGCAGGCCAGTTGAGGCCAAACCTCAAACGTCGTCACCGGAGGCGGACGATTGTGCGCCAGGGTGGCGACAGGTGCAGAATAGACGACGACCGGATCCTTGATGTCATAGTCGCGCGCTGCGAGTGCCGCATCCAGCGCGTCTTCGCCGCTGCGCACCATGTAAAGCGGGGTTTGACCCCGTGCCGTCATCGCCCGCTCAGCGCTCCCGATGTCAGTGATCGCTTCGTCGTTACGGGCTGTTGCCGCACTCACCCGGCTGCCGCCGCCTTTCCCATCCCGGATGGTCCATGGTCCAACGTCTTCAAAAGAGGCGGCGGGCCATGTCGCGTCGATCAGGGTGGTGAGCGCGTCAGGCGTCATACGGGAAACGCGGCCTTCAGATCGCCAATCGCGGCACTGACCTGATCCGCATTTTGCCCTCGGATCACGATATTTGCGCCGAATTTGCCATCCTTCTGAAATGGATAAGAGCCGATGGACAGGTCCGGATAAGCGCTCGCCAGATCACCGAGAGGGCCGGCGATATCGCCCTCACCCCGGTCGATACGCAGCGTCTCAGACAAAAGCGGTGCACCGCCCGTCAGCGTCGGCAAGACGCTTGCCACCATCGCTTGAAACACCGACGGCACCCCGGCCATCACGTGCACATTCTTCAACGTAAACCCCGGGGCCACGCTGACCGGGTTGTCGATCAGGGTGGCGCTGTCGGGGATCCGCGCCATACGCAGGCGGGCGGCGTTCAGCTCTTGCCCGTTGCGGTCGTAATGGGCCTGCAGGAGGGCGCGCGCGTCGTCGCGGATGTCGATTGGGTCATCGAAAGCCGCAGCAATGCAGTCTGCGGTGATGTCGTCATGGGTCGGACCAATCCCACCGGACGTAAAGACGGTGTCATACGCGCCGGAAAGGGCTCTGACCGCGCCAACGATCGCATCACGGTCATCGCTGACGATGCGAACTTCTTTAAGGTCAATGCCGATCGCCGTCAGTTCCCCGGCAAGGTGATGCATGTTGGCGTCCCGCGTCCGGCCGGACAGGATTTCGTCGCCGATCACCAGCATTGCAGCGGTGGGATTGGTCATGAGCTTCTCCTTCGTCTCAGCATGTTATAGGTCCCGGCCATGCGCTTTGCCACGTCCCTCGTCTCCGGTCGTCTGATCCGCCGCTACATGCGCTTTCTTGCAGACGTGGAGTTGGCGGATGGACGGGTCGTAAAGGCCCATTGCCCCAATCCAGGGAGTATGATGGGGCTGAAGCAGGCGGGCGCGCCGGTCTGGCTTGAGGGCAACGATGATCCGAAGAAAAAGCTCGATTGGGGATGGCGTCTGGTTGAGGCTGAAAGTGGCGCGTTGGTGGGCATCGATACCGGTGCCGCCAATGCGATCGTGGCAGAGGCATTGGCAACGGGTCTGCAGGGACTCGAAGGCTACGAAACCCATCGCGCCGAAGTGAAATATCGCGAGAAGAGCCGGATTGATTTCCTTCTGTCCGGCGATAGGCGGCGTGACTGTTACCTTGAGGTGAAATCCGTCACCCTCAGCCGCTCAAAAGGTCTGGCCGAATTTCCTGACAGCGTGACCGCCCGTGGGGCTAAGCACCTTGGCGATCTGGCTGCGATGGTACAGGCCGGGCATCGCGCTGTGCTGCTTTATCTTGTCCAACGAGACGATTGTGATCGCGTAACGCTCGCCCGTGATCTTGATCCCGCTTACGCGCAAGCCTTTGATACTGCGCGCGAACGCGGCGTTGAGGTTCTGGCCTTTGGCTGTGACGTTGGCCCTGACGAGATCCGGATCAGGCGGGCTTTGGATTTGGTGTGACATAGCTGTCTTTGCGGAAGCCGGGGCAAGGGCTTTTTACTTTGCTGCCGATCCCTTATCTGAGGGGCGAGAGCGAGAAAGGACACACCCGTGGACACGTCAAAAGCACGTCTGACAAAAGATGGCATCCGACTGTATGATCCCGCTGACTTTGCGGGGATGCGCAAGGCGGGCCAGCTTGCTGCGGACATTCTGGATCGTATCGCTGAGCATGTCGTACCGGGGGCCACGACCGAAGCGCTGGACAAACTGATCACCAATTGGGTGGATGAGGCGGGCGCCACGTCTGCGACCATCGGCTACAAGGGGTACAAGCACGCCAGCTGTATTTCGGCCAATCATGTGGTTTGCCACGGTATTCCCGGCGCCCCTATCCCTAAGGGCAAGGGGGAGACGATATCCAAGGATCTCGAAAAGCGGCGCGACACGGATGCTTTGCTGGATGGCGATATCGTCAATATCGATGTGACCGTGATTGTGGATGGCTGGTTCGGGGATACCAGTCGGATGTACGTCGCCGGTGAGGCGACGAAGAAATCTGAGCGGCTCATCCAGGTCACACATGATGCATTGATGAAGGGCATTGACGCGGCAAAGCCCGGCAACACCTTCGGCGATATCGGCTTTGCGATCCAAAGCTATGTTGAGGCGCAACGGATGTCTGTCGTCCGGGATTTCTGCGGTCACGGGCTGGGGCAGGTGTTCCACGCCCCGCCAAACGTTCTGCATTACGGGCGGCCCGGCACGGGGCCGACGCTTCAAGAAGGAATGTTCTTCACGATTGAGCCGATGGTGAACCTTGGACGGCCTGAGACCCGCATTCTATCCGATGATTGGACCGCTGTGACACGGGACAAATCCCTGTCGGCGCAGTTTGAGCATTCCATCGGCATCACAGCAGACGGTGCCGAGATTTTTACGCTGTCCCCTGCGGATACGTTCCATCCGACCAAATGATCTGGTCGCGGGCGATCCTTGTGATTGCGGCGCTGATATCAGCGCCGTTGCCTGCGAAGGCTGAGACCGACATTGACCGAACCGTCGCTGCGATTGAGCAAGCATGAGCGGGCTGGGTCGACGACATTGGCGTCACACGATCCAGCATCGCGATTGCCCATAACGGCGCAATTGTCGCGAGCTACGGCATCGGACGCGCCGCGGATGAGCCGGTTCCTGTCGCATCCCTTTCCAAGGCGGTCACCGGTGCGTGTGTCGCGGCATTGGTCGATGAACGCGTGCTTTCATACGACACCCGGCTCGGAGATTTGCTGGCGGATCGGCCAGACCTGCTTGGGGTTGGCGATGATATCGAGATTGGATCGTTGCTGACCCACACAAGCGGTTTACGCCCAGACCAGACACAGAGCGTGCTGAACCCGACATTATGGGGCGCGGCTGACATGCACGATCAGTTTGCGACCTTGGCTCTCTCGCGGGAACCGGGGGAAAACTCCTTTTTCTACAATAACGAAAACTACGCGGTGCTGGGTGCCGTGATCATGCATGTTACCGGCGAAAGCGTTGAGGACGCGTGCGGGTCGCGCGTGTTGCCGGGGCTAGAGAGCGCGTCTGCCGATGCTCGGATGGGCGGGGGCCTCGCTTGGGGTGGCTGGACGATCTCGGTCGCGGATTACACCCGGTTTGTGGCGGGGCTCAGTCCGATCAACGATTGGCCACGCGCCGCGTTGGGAGAGATCAGCTACGGCCCGGGCGTGTTTATCCGGCCAACGCCGGATGGGCAGAATCATTGGCACTTTGGTGGCTTCTGTCTGTGGGGCTTTGGCGACCATGGTGCGTTCTTCGTGGCGCTGGACAATGGCTGGACCATCACAACGCAGTATGACGTTTGCTTGAGCGGCGAGCAGTCGCGAGACTTGTCCATCAGGTTGTCAAACGCAGCTTATGAGGACGGATGATCAGTCTGATCCAACCGCTTCCATAGCAGTGACAGAACCGTCTCCCCCGCAAGGGGCGAGGCGCAGTCTCCGATCAGGACGGGCGTGGAAAAGGGCTGTGGTTTGGGCAGCGGAACGCTGGCCGTGCGGGCCGGTCGCGCGACCTTTGGAATATCCGTCCACGTGGCTGACATAACGAAAAGTCTAGCACCGGTTGAGCGGCACGCAACTCAGGCGGATTGAAGCAGTGTGATATGGGTGTCGCCATAGCGCCTGTGGTCGAGCGTGCGAAACTCGGGCACCGGCTGCGGCGCGGCCTCCTCAAGGACAACCAAGGCATCGGGTGCGAGCCAGCCTGCGGTTTTCGCAGCCTTAATGGCGGCTGGGCCGAGCCCTTTTCCATAAGGTGGATCAAGAAAGACCAGTTCACAGGGCGCGGGGGCCGCAGGCAGTCGGTCTGCGGCGCAACTCAGCAGGGTTGCGTCGTCCTGACGGCGCGCTTTGGTGAGGTTTTCGCGGATCAGGCGTTGGGCGACCCGGCCGGTGTCCACGAAGGTTGCATGAAGGGCGCCGCGCGACAGGGCCTCAAGCCCGAGCGCTCCGGTCCCTGCGAATAGGTCCAACACACGCGCGCCGTGGGGCAGGTTGTGTCCCATCAGGATGTTGAACAGGCTTTCGCGGACGCGGTCAGGGGTCGGGCGCAGGTGGGCGGCCGCATCGCCTTTGCCAACGCTTGCCAAGGTCAGACCGCGGTGTTGGCCGCCAATGATCCTCACGGTGTCATGCTTTCAACAGGGCTTTCATATCCGTTGCCGGATCAGCGATGTC
This sequence comes from Pseudomonadota bacterium, assembly GCA_038530475.1. Classification (GTDB taxonomy): domain Bacteria; phylum Pseudomonadota; class Alphaproteobacteria; order Rhodobacterales; family Rhodobacteraceae; genus Octadecabacter. The sequence goes on along the minus strand of JBCBCS010000016.1, from coordinate 8,987 downwards.
CGCCTTGGAGGGGGACTTCCCGGCCTCGATCAGGCGCTTGCCAATCATGTAGTTCCGCGCGTCATTCATCGCGTCGACTGCGATCAGGGTGTCGTTGGCGTAGTACCAATGCGATACGGCGCCATCAGTGGCCCGCACAACCACATCGGTGTAGCCGAGGTTCAGCCCGGCGATCTGCAGTTTGACGTCATACTGATCGGACCAGAACCACGGTTTGGGCTCATAGGCGACCCCGGCGCCCAGCATGTTGCGCGCGACGCATTCGGCCTGATCGATGGCGTTGCCGACACTCTCAAGCCGCAGCTGATTGCCCCGCCAGTTGACCGTCGCGCAATCGCCCGCCGCCCAGATGTTCGGATCAGAGGTCCGGCCGAAAGCGTCAGTGACGATGCCGTTGTCAACGGTGAGCCCTGCCGCCACTGCCAATTCGGTGGCCGGCGCAATGCCAACGCCAACGATAGCAAAATCGATGTCGATTTCGCGGCCATCCGTCAAAACCGCGCCGGTCACGCGGTCATCTCCTGTCAAACGGCTGAGGCCCAGGCCTTCCCGCACATCGACGCCATGGCTTTCGTGCAAGGCACGGAAGTAGTCAGAGGTGACAGGCGCGGCGACCCGCTGCAAAATCCGGTCCGCCATTTCGATCAGCGTGACCTCAAGACCCTTCTTCGCGGCCACCGCCGCCGCTTCCAGACCGATATATCCGCCACCGATGATCAACACATGACGGCCTTCGACGAATTCCGGCTCCATTGTGTCGGCGTCTGACAGGTCCCGGACGGTGTAAACTCCATCCAGTGCGCCACCGATGCTGGCTGGCAGGGTGCGGGGGTGGGAGCCTGTGGTCAGAGCGAGTTGGTCATAGGACAGCACCTCTCCGTCCGCCAGTGTGACGGTCAGGGCCGCCGGATCGATTGCCTTAACATGGGCCCCGGTCCGCAGGTCGATCTTCTGATCGATGTACCAGTCCCGCGGACGCAGAAAGAGCCGATCCAGCGCCATATCCCCTAGCAGATATGCCTTTGACAAAGGTGGGCGCTGATAGGGCGGCGCATCCTCCGCCCCCAGCAGGGTGATCTCGTCCTCAAACCCTTCGGCGCGCAGTTTTGCCACCAGCGATGCCCCGGCCTGACCGCCGCCGATCACAACAATATGGGACATAGATGCGTTCCTGTCTGGTTGCTGCCAGAGGCGAGCCTATATTGCCCCTTACAGAAGACGCAATTGCCAAAAAAGGGGCGAGACATGACGATTTCCGTGGGAGACACATTGCCAGATGCCAAGCTTCTGCGCGTAGGCGCTGAAGGTCCAGAAGAGGTCGCGTTGTCGAGCCTTACATCCGGCCGCAAGGTCGTCCTGTTCGGTCTGCCGGGTGCTTATACCGGCACTTGTACGACCGCCCATGTGCCCAGCTTCATGCGCACCAAGGACGGCTTCATGGAGAAGGGCGTGGACGAGATCATTTGCGTCGCTGTGAACGACCCCTTCGTGATGGATGCCTGGGGCGCGTCGACCGGTGCGGCGGATGCCGGCCTGACCTTCCTCGGGGATGCATCGGCTGAGTTCACGAAGGCGATCGGCATGGATTTCACCGCACCGCCTGTCGGGCTTTACGACCGTTCAAAGCGGTTCGCGATGGTGGTCGAGGACGGCAAGGTCAGCGTTCTCCACGTGGAAGAGAACCCCGGCGTCTGCGAAGTCTCCGGCGGTGAGGCCCTTCTGGCCGAACTCTGATCGGTCAGCCCGCCTCGCGGTCCATCGCTTGGGCGAGCTTCAGGTCCAAATCTGACAACCCGCCCGTATCGTGGGTTGTCAGCGTAACCTTCACGGTCTTGTAAACATTAAACCATTCCGGGTGATGGTTCAGCTTTTCAGCATGGATGGCCGCGCGGGCCATCCAACCGAAGGCGTCAATGAAATTGGTAAAGACAAAGGTCTTTTCGGCCTTGTCGTCGGCGACGTCCCAACCGGCTTTGGTCAGTTCGGTCCGTCCCTGATCGTCTAGCGCTTCGCTCATTCCTGTTCCTCCACTTGGGCTTTTCTGAAGGGTCCATAGGATGTCAGGACCTCGATCTCTTCGTCGACGGCTGCGCGCTCTGCGCGCAGGTAATCGGCCACCGCACCGCGGAACCCTTCATCGCCAAACCAATGCAGCGAATGGGTCGCAACGGGAAGATATCCGCGCGCCAGCTTGTGTTCCCCCTGCGCGCCCGCCTCGACCGTCTTCATGCCGTGGGCGAGCGCGTAGTCGATGGCTTGATAATAGCAGATCTCGAAATGCAGGCAGGGGTGATGCTCCGTGCAGCCCCAATAGCGGCCATAGAGCGTGTCGCGCCCGATGAAATTCAGCGCACCGGCCACTGGCTGACCGTCCCGCATCGCGAAGACAAGCAGCATGTCATCGCGCAAGGTCTCATGCGCGATCTCGAAAAACCGCCTTGTCAGGTAGGGCTGACCCCATTTGCGTGCGCCGGTGTCCTGATAAAATTCCCAGAACGCGTCCCAGTGATGGGGCTCGATCTGATCCCCAGTCAGTTGGACGATAGAGCCGCCGAAATCCTGCGCCGTGCGCCGTTCCTTGCGGAGCGTCTTTCGTTTGCGCGAAGACAGGGCCGCAAGAAACGCGTCCCAATCCGCAAACCCGTCATTGGCCCAGTGATATTGCTGGGAGGTCCGGTGCAGCAGGCCCATCTCGGCGCCCGCGAGCGCCTCACCTTCCGTGCAGAACGTGGCGTGGAGCGAGGACAAACCGTTATCGGCTGCGATCTGCACGGCGCCCTGCACAAGTGCGGCCATGCCGATCGCCTCATATCCGGGTCGGGTCAGAAAGCGTCGTCCTGTCGCGGGTGTGAAAGGAACGGCGATCTGCAATTTCGGGTAGTACCGCCCGCCTGAGCGCTCATAAGCGTGCGCAAAATTGTGGTCGAACATATACTCGCCCTGGGAATGGGATTTCCCATAAAGCGGGGCTGCGGCAATGATCTGACCGTCCTGCCGCGCGACCAGGTAGCGCGGGTCCCAGCCGGTGCCTGCGCCAACACTGCCGCTGTCTTCGAGCGCTTGGAGAAAACGATAGGTCGTGAAGGGATCAATCGCCCGACCGTCCACGGCTTCCGGGCAAGCGCAGGCATCCCAGTCGTTCTGCGGGATCTGGGAGAGCCGGGTATGGGCCGTGATTTCGATTGCGCTGCCGTCCATGTCAGACAGGTGGCGCGAAGGGCGCAGGTTTCAAGCGCGGTAGCCCTCGAAGGTGATGTTGTCTGCGACCGTGCGCGCCTCTGCCTCGACCCCCGCTGACCGTACGGTCCAGCACAGGATGGGGACCCCGCGTGATTTCAGGGCTGTGACAGGGGCGGCCGTGAGGTCGTCCTGTTGATGGCTGATGAAGCTGGCACCAACGCGGTCAAAATCCGGGATTTCGCGCAGCACAGCGCGGACGCGTTCGGGGACAGTGGGCCAATCGTCAGCCGGGTAAGGGCAGGTGGTCAGACCGCGGGGCAGGTGGGGCGCGTGGGTTTGACAGGCCGCAACGGCGTGTGGGTTGAACGACATCAGGGCAACGTCGCCTTCGTAGCCGTCGAGTGCCTCACAGACTGCCTCCTGCAATAGTCCTACATTCGGACCGAGTGCCCCGTCTTGATCCTTGATCTCAATCAGCAACGGCACCGCGCCATTCACCTGCGCGAGCACCTGAGCCAGTGTCGGGATTGTCCCGCCCCCACCCAATAGCGCAACCTCACCCAACTCAGCCGCACTGCGCCGGGCGATCGGCCCGCTCTGCCCGGTCAGACGACCCAAATCGTAGTCGTGAAACACCATCGGCACGCCATCGGCGCTACCTTGAATGTCGATCTCAATCCCGTAGCCCGCAGCAACTGCCGCTTTCACAGCCGCCATTGAATTCTCGGCGCAACTGGCATCGTGCAAGGCACGGTGGGCGAGCGGCTGGTCAAGGAAACTGGCCGGCAGGGCAGGTGCGTGGGTCATTCGATCTCAAAAATGGCTTCGATCTCGACGGCGACGCCGAAAGGCAATGATGCGGCAGACACGGCGGATCGGGCATGACGTCCTCGTTCACCCAAGGCCTCAGCAAGGAAATCGGATGCGCCGTTGATCACCTTAGGTTGGTCCACAAAATCAGGGGTCGAGTTGACGAAGCCCACTAACTTTACCACCCGGACGAGCCGTTCGATATCGCCGTCGCATCCCGCCTTGAGCTGGGCGAGAAGGCTGATCGCACAGGCCTTGGCAGCCTCTGCGCCGGCCTCTGTATCCATATCGGCGCCCAGCTTCCCGGTGATGAAGCCATCCGCATCCGCCGAGATCTGGCCAGACACGAACAGCTGATTGCCGCTGCGCACGAACGGCACATAGTTGGCGGCGGGCGCGGGGGCGTCGGGCAGCGTGACGCCAAGCTCAGCCAGACGGGCTTCGATAGACATGGGTGGTCTCCTTTGACGGTTTGGTCGGACGCTAGCGGCGAAGCCTGCGCGGTGCAATCAGCCGTCGCGGAAGGTGCGGGTGATGTAGTCTGTCAGGGGCCGGGTGAGGTAACTGATGGGCGTTCGGTCTGATGTGCGAATGAAGGCTTCAACTGGCATGCCCGGGATCAGGGTCGCGCCGTCTGGTAGACGGTCAAGCTCCCCTTCATTGAGGACAACTTCGGCCCGATAAAACGACGCTGACGTCGTATCATCAGTGAACGCATCCGCTGAAACGAGCGAGACGGTGCCGAACAACTCAGGGGTTGTCCGCTGATCCAGTGCCGAGAGGCGGACGCCAACTTCTTGTCCGATATTCACCGCATCCACATCGGTCGGCGACACCTGCGTGGCGATCACGAGGGGGCGGTCCTGCGGGACGATAAACAGCAACGGATCAGCGGCCCGCACCACCGCGCCCGTTCCAAAGACACGCAGCGAATAAACAATCCCGCCCACCGGAGCGCGAATGTCGAGGCGGTCGAGCTGGCGCACAAGCGTTGTTCGACGTTCCCGCAACTCCAACTCGTTGAATTGAAGATCCCGCAGGCGGGTGATCGCCTCTTCCCGCCGGGTTGAGGTGAGGCCGAGGAGCTGGATTTCGATCTCAGTAATACGTTCTTCGCTGGCGGCCACAGTCGCGATCAGCTCACCCTGCTGACCGTCGAGCCGCGCTTTCTCGCGTTGCAGATTGAGCAGGGTGCCAGCCTGCGCCAACCCCCGTTCAAAGAGCGATTGCTGATTGGCGAGCTCTTGTTCAATGAACTCAAGCTGGGTTTGGAGCGCCGCCTGCTGGGCATTGATCCCCTCGATCTGCGCTGAGATCTGGCCGGAGCGGTTCATCAATTGCTCTCGCTGACGGGCATCGCTTTCGTTGCGCGCCTCAAACAAATTGATCTGGCCTTGCTTGAGGCCTTCCACAATGTCCGGGTCACCTTCGTTGAGCAAAGGGTCGAAGGCGAGCGCATCGGTTCCGTCGCGCTCCGCCTCTAGTCGGGCGCGGCGTACGAGAATTTCAAAGAGCTGTCCTTCGATGATCGCGAGATTGGCGGCAATGTCCTGGGAGTCCAGCCGGATCAGAACCTGGCCTTCTTCCACCAGATCGCCCTCATCGACCATGATTTCTGACACAACGCCGCCGTCCGGATGTTGCACCACTTGCCGATTTTGATCGACTTCAATCAGTCCTGTAGCAATGACAGCACCCGTGATCTGGGCCGTCACGGCCCAGCTGCCGAAACCACCGACAAGGATCAGTAGCGCCAAGATGCCGGTGATCAGGGGGCGCCGGGCCGACCATGTGTTGGTTTCGGTCATGTCACGCCTCCGCCCTGACCTTTGCCCTGATCAATCTGCTGTCTGTTGGCGAGGATCTGTTTCTTCACTTCTTCGGTGGGGCCAAACGCCTTAAGCAGGCCGCCGTCGATATACATCAGCATGTCGCATTGTTCGATGGCTGCCGGGCGGTGCGCCATGACGAAGACGGCCTTGCCCTCGTCGCGCATCGACTTGATCGCCGCATTGACGGCAACGGAGCCTTCATTGTCGAGGTTTGAGTTCGGCTCATCGAGGACCAGAAAGACCGGATCCCCATACATCGCACGGGCAAGGCCGATCCGTTGGACCTGACCGCCGGACAGTCGTCCACCGCTGGCATCGACGATCGTGTCATACCCATCTGGTAATTTCAGGATCATGTTGTGGGCTGCGGCGCGTTTCGCCGCCTTGATAACGGCGGCATCATCGGGTGCTGTCGACATCCGTGCGATGTTGTCCCGGATCGTTCCTTGCAGCAATGTCACGGTTTGCGGCAGGTAGCCGATATAGCTGCCCAAGACGTCTGGTTCGTATTGATCCAACGACGCCCCATCGAGCCGGATGGTCCCCCCTGCAGGATGCCAGAGCGCCGCGAGCGCCTTGGCCAGCGTCGTTTTGCCCGCGCCCGAGGGGCCAATCACACCCACGGCCTGTCCCGGTTTGACGTCGAAACTGATTAATCGAAGGCTCGCCTTTGTATCGCCTGGCGGCAAAACGGTGACCTGGTCGGCCACGATATGGGCCTTTGGGACCGGAAGCTGGGTCTTGCGTTCCGGCACGCCAATCGCGCCAAGAAGCCGGGCGAGGTTTTTCCATCCGGCCTGACCGCGTTGCACCACAGGCCACTGGTTGACCAGCATTTCAATTGGGGCAAGCGCCCGGCCCAACAGAATGGACCCTGCGATCATGGCGCCCGGGGTCAGCTCACCATTCAGCACCAGATAGGCACCGAGGCCGAGCATCGCCGATTGCAGGAACAGCCGGAACGATTTTGAGATCGAACCAAACGCGCCGCCCCGGTCACCTGCAGTGATCGTCGCCCCAAGCGCGAGGTTGCGCATATGCGACCAGCGTTGGAATGCAGCCTCCCGCATCCCAAGCGCCTGAATGGTGTCCGACCCTTCGCGCAACTGGTCGCCCATGCTTTCGGATTGATGCGACGCGCGATTGGCATCGGTGAGCGGTTCCCGGCTGCTCACCTGATTGACGATCGCAACGGCCACGAGCACCGACCCGCCAGCAAGGGCGAGATAGCCCAAGAACGGATGGAAGATGAAAATTCCAAGGATAAAGAGCGGCGTCCAGGGCAGATCGAACAAGGACATCGCGACGGGGGAGGTGATGGCACGCTGCACCGCCTCCAGGTCACGTTGGCCTGTCGCGGCCTCCACCGGAACCCGCCCCGAGGCTTGCGCGCGCAACGACGCGTTAAATACCCGCTCATCGAGGTCAGATTGCAGTCGTGCGCCAATTCGACCCATGATCCGGCCCCGCGCATAGTCGAGGATCCCCATCATCAGATAAAGAAACGCAACAAGCACCGACAGCGCGACGAGCGTTTCCAACGACCGCGATCCAAGCACCCGGTCATACACGTTGAGCATATAAAGCGGCCCGGTGAGCATCAGCGCGTTCACGAAGCTGGTAAAGATCGCGACAAACCAGAACAGGCCGCGCGATCTTTGACGCACTTTGCGGAGCTCATGCCGGCCCTTGTTCACCTCTTCGCGCGTCGGCTCTCTTTGAAACATGGGCGCTTTTTCGCCTTTCTGAGGTCTTCTGGCGCAATTGTCGTGCGCTCATGCTTGCAAACGGTCCTGATATGGATCACCGGGCGTCGCAAGATAGTCTTTGCCCTGTTAATCCGGTAATTGGCTCCTATTTGACAAGTGTTAGCAAAAAACGACTTCGGTAATCCATTGTCTGATTTCATGACCAACGTTTTTCGCAAGATGTGCATCTTCGGCGCACTGGCGTTTGTAGCAGCCTGTAGCGTGGCCCCTGCCGGTGTTGAGATTCACGATCCTTACGAAGCCACAAACCGCGCCATCCATCAGTTCAACAAGGACCGGGATCAGGGCTTCCTGCGGCCTGCCGGTGTTGCGGCGACCAACCTCCCTGTCGAAGTGACGACGCCGGTGACGAATTTTGCGGATAATGTCGGTTTGCCGGGCGCGATTGCCAATGGCGTCCTGCAGGCGGACATTGGCGGTGTGGGCACGAACACGATGCGGTTCCTGATCAACACGACGATCGGGATCGGCGGCCTGTTCGATCCTGCCGGGGCCATCGGGCTGCGCGAGCAAAGCACTGATTTTGGCGAGACATTGGCGGTCTGGGGCGTCCCCGAGGGCGCATATGTCGAGCTTCCGTTCCTTGGCCCCTCGACTGAGCGCGATGCAGCAGGACAGGTGGTCGATATCATTTTTGATCCGCTCTCTTCGGTCGGCACCGCACCGCAAATCACCTACGGCACCTACACCCGTGTCGCGGACCGGATCATCACCCGGGGTCAATTCGCCCAGACGATCGACTCGGTCCTATATGAAAGCGCTGACAGTTATGCGGCTGCCCGTCTGGCCTATCTTCAGAATCGCCGGTTCGAACTGGGAGAAGAGCCGCCAGCCTCCGAAGTGATCGATCCGTTTGCCAGTGATTTTAGCCTTGAAGGGTTTGAATAGTGATGTTGTCTTCGTCCTTGTCCCGCCGCTCCTTTCTGGCGCTTGGGGGTGCCAGCGCGATCGCCACATTGCCGTTGCCGTCTTTCGCGCTCACCACATCGCAGGCAGAGGGGCTGGTGACTTCCGCCGTGGCTGAGATCAATCGCATCATCTCTTCAGGGGCGTCCGTCGGATCGATGATCAATAGCTTTGGCGGTGTCTTCAACCGGTATGCAGACACGGCCTATGTCGCCGCGTTTGCGCTGGGCAATTCAGGACGTTCCGCGTCGAACGCGCAACGCAGCGCCTTCAGACGGGCCTTCGTGGGGTATGTCGCCGAAAAGTACGGCCGCCGCTTCAACGAATTTGCTGGTGGACAGATCGTCGTGCAAGGTTCCCGAGCGGTCGACAATTACGTTGAGGTCCAGACGATTGCCGATCTGCCCGGCCAGTCCCCGTTCCGCGTGGATTTTCACGTGTCCGACCGCACCGGCCAACCGTTGTTCTTCAATCTCATCGTGGAAGGTGT
>JBCBCS010000015.1:0-29870 GCA_038530475.1 Pseudomonadota bacterium | reverse complement strand
ACGGGCTGAACTACACACCCACTGATGCCTGGAGCGCCAGCATCGCCGTTGAGTTTGGTCAGGTCGAGGACGATTTTGAGAATGATTTCGACCGTCAGGCCGTCAGCCTCGGCCTGCGCTACCAGACGGATGATCTGACAGCCGCAGCCCGGTTCGAATATCGGGTCGAAGAGGGCGAACGCTCCGGCGACCCGCTGGACACCGAGACACTGATCTTCGCCGCCGACGCCAGCTACAAGATCAGTGAAGATGCGCGGGTTGTTTTCGCCCTCGATTCCGCGCGGACCGAAACCGCAGAAAGCGGCATTCTCGATGGCGAGTTCACCGAAGTGGCCCTTGGCTATGCCTATCGCCCTACCGAGACCGACAGGTTCAACGTGCTCGCTCGCTATCGCTACTTCCTCGATCTTTACGGCCAGCGGGTGGACGGCACGGATGAAGACGAAACCCGACAGCGGAGCCATGTTCTGAGCATTGACGCGAGTTACGACCTCACCCCCAATTGGACGCTGGGCGGAAAACTGGGCTACCGTCTGGGGGAAACCTCTGCCTCAGAGGGCGAGCCCTTCATCCAGAATGACGCCGTTCTGACGGCGGTCAGCCTGCGTTACCAATGGCCCCGCGAATGGGACGCGCTCGTCGAGTTGCGCAATTTCCAGACGATCCAGGGTGGAACAAGCGAGACATCCGTACTTGCCGCAGCCTATCGCCAGTTCAACGACAACATCAGGGTGGGGGTCGGGTACAACTTCGGCACCTTCACCGATGATCTGACAGATCTGTCGCAGGACAACGAGGGCATCTTCCTCAACATCGTTGCTGCGTACTGAGGTGAGCGGTTTTCAAACAGCCCCACGTTTACCGGATGAGGCAGAAGGGCGCTAAGCCAAGGAAGAAGCATGTCCTGACACCTGTGCGGTCATCACGCGGAGCGCGAAGGCCGAGAAACGTGACGTGTACCGGCACAGTCTCGCGTCCCGCTCCCGGTTCGAGGTGAGCCCTCCGTCACTTGGCCGAGAGTTAGGACATGCAGACGGAGCCGTCCAGCATGCGTTGATTCTGTTAGATGGGATGACTTCTTTCGCAGCTATCGTTTTGGCGCATAAACCCGATGGATTAACCTCGCCTTTCAAGCAAATCCTCAATCAAATCGGCGAGTTCTTCTGGAAAGAACGGTTTTGAAAGCACGGCGGTGGCGCCGACGGTTTTGGCCGTGGTCGCGAAATTTGTTCCGGATTTGCCGCCGAAGGATCCCGACATGGCAATGATGGGCACCGATTTCTGCTGGAGTTGCCGCAGGCCTGAAATGAACTTGATGCCGCCATCAGTTGAGAGCATTCCCTCTTCTCTTACGATAATATCTGATATTGCGAGGTCGATGTCATGTTCGTCAGAAAAGGCGAGCGCATCTGAAGCTTTGCCAAATATCGCGACCTCATGGCCGCGGTCTAGCAAATCGGCCTCAAGGAGCGTAGCAAAAGCGTGATCATCTTCCATGATGAGAAGGCGTGCCATCTTATGATCGTCCATGGGTATTACGCATGCCCGGAGGTGTATCGCGTGAGACACTGCTTCTGCAATTGCGCCTGTACTTCCAAGCCGTCTGGAAGCACCAAAATTTTGCACGCGTGCGAACGGGTCCACGCGACTGCGCAACATCGCCGCGTGTCACGGCGTTGCACCCGTCCTGATGCCGCCGCCGCCCTCATCGATAAGGGTGGCGGCCGTTAAATGGGCTGGCGAGTTGGGAAGTAGGACCGACTTCACTAACACGGAGTGATAGGCGCCGACCGTCGCTTGCGCGTGAATCGGTTGCGTGGACAGCACGCTCCACATGGAAGTTGGCATCGTAGCGGACGTCACACAAAGCGTTTCGCAAAGGATCCTACTGATCTAGGGCGCTGACGTTCCGCCAAAGAACGCGCCAAGGGCTGCGATTTCTGAGTTCCGCAGCTCATGCCCGCCCTCATGGATTTCCGTCTTCACTTCGGCCTTTTGATCGGTGAGCCAGGCGATCAATTGCTCGCTCATGGGCCAGGGCGTGATTGGGTCGCGTGTCCCAGCGGTTATCATGACCTTGCGGTTGGCCAGATCCTCTGAAGATTCAGGCGTCCACGTCACGAGCGGATGCAAAAGCGCAGTCCTGTCAAACAGATCCGGACGCTTCAGAAAGACCGAGGCGAGGATGTTTGCGCCATTTGAATACCCGAACCCATAGACGGGTCGGTTCGGATTGGTGGCTATCCAGGCCTCAATGAACGCGATCATCTTGTCCGTCGCGCGGGCGAGGTCGTCCATGTCGTAAACGCCTTCGCCCGTGCGCCGAAAAAAGCGAGCGGCACCCATCTCAGACACGTCCCCACGGGGCGAGATGACGCCTGCCCCCGGAACCAAGTCCTGCGCCAATCCAAAGAACTGGCGCTCATCCCCACCAGTTCCATGGAACGCAAAGACAAGCGGTGCATCGCCTTCAGGGGCTTTGGTGAGGGCGTGATATAGATCGATCGACATCAAACGCTCCCTCAGACGATTTCCGGCAAGCGTTGCTCGATCTGCTCACGGTAGGGGCGATAGCGTTCCGGCAGTTTCAGCGATTGGCCGAGATTTGCGGTGTCTTCGTCGCGATCAAACCCCGGTTCGTTGGTGGCGACTTCGAACAGGACGCCGCCCGGAGTGCGGAAATAGATCGCCCAGAAATAGTCGCGGTCGATGACTGGGGTGACCTGATAGCCGGTGTCCATCAGCGCTTCGCGGACTTTGAGTTGCGCGGCCCGATCCTCAACAGCGAAGGCGATGTGATGCACTGATCCAGCGCCTTGATTGGCGTTTCCCGCATCAGGCAATTCTTCAAGGTCGATGGTCCGCGCCGCGTTGCCGTCTTCGATCCGGTAGCGGGTCACAGCGCCTTCGCTCTCATCCTTCTGGTAGCCCATGAACTCGAGCAGCTCGCCCGTGGCCGCCGCGTCGCGCAGCCGAAAGCGTGCGCCATGAAATCCAAGGATTCCTTCGCCGCTGCCAACGCCATCGCCTGTCCATGCAACCCGCCCTTCGGGATCGGCTTCGACCAAGGCGAAGTTGTCGCCGTCTGGGCCGTCAAATGCCAAGCGTCGCTCGCCGAGGAAGCTGTCAGTTTTCAGGCCCGTCACGTTCTTCTTCGCAAGGCGTTCTTTCCAGAAATCCAACGTGCCGTCGGGAACGGCAAATTCCGTCACGCCGACCTCACCAACGCCGCGCGTGCCGCGTGGCATCTGACCGAATGGGAAGTAGGTCATTACCGAACCCGGCGTCCCAACCTCGTCGCCATAATAAAGGTGATAGACCTCTGGTGCGTCGAAATTGACTGTCTTCTTGACCCGGCGCAGTCCCAGCGTCTTGGTAAAGAATTGATTGTTTTCGTTTGCATCGGCGGCCATCGACGTGACGTGATGCAGCCCTTTGATGAGCTTTTTCATGGTCTGGCTCCAGACTAAGTGCGTTTTCGTTGTCAGACAGGTAACAAGTAAATTATCAAAATCTATGATAATCATTCTGCATATATTGTTACGAAGATAATAATAGGTCACCGATGCAAGACTTAAAGTCCGTGCGTGTCTTCCTTGAGGTTGCAACCCTCCGCAGTTTTTCCGCTGCCGCTAAATCGCTGAGGATGACGCCAGCGACGGTCACGCGGATCATCGCCAAACTAGAGGAGGGTCTCGGCGAACAGCTCTTGCTGCGCACAACGCGGCAAGTGTCGCTCACTTCCACCGGGGCGTTGGTCGCGGCCCGTTACCGGCCCCTGATCGACGCCTTCGACCAGGTTGAGCAGGACCTTGAGCGTGAACTCCAGCCGCATCGTGGGCGGTTGTCGATTAACGCACCGATGTCCTTTGGCCTCAGGGTCATGCCGAAACTGGTTGAGAGCTTTCGCCTTGCTTATCCCAATATCGATCTCAACATCCGGCTCACAGACCGTCTGGTCGATATCGTGTCTGAGACATGCGACCTCGCGATCCGTATTTCAGGGGCACCGACTGACAAGTCGACGATCTGGAGAAAGCTTTGTGAGGTTCCTCTGCAAATCGTTGCGGCCCCTTCCTTATTTGATCGCTATCCAAGACCCGCCAGCCCTGAAGATCTCAACCACGAAATCTGCCTATCCTACGGGGAAGAAGACATCCCGGAGGTCTGGCGGCTTGAGAAAGGCGCGTTTAAACGGTCTTTTGTGGCGGGGCGATCCATCCAGACGAACAACGGAGATCTGCTTTACCAGTTTGCTCGGTCCGGCTATGGCATCGTGATGTTGCCTGAGTTCCATGTGAAACGGGGGATCGACATGGGCGAGGTCGTTCCTGTTCTGGAGGACTGGACAGTGCCGCCGCTTTGGTTGTCCCTGTTTTATCCGCCCTATGAAGCCTTGCCGCCCTTGGTGGCGACCTTCACGGATTTCTTCGAAGCCCATTTGCAGGATCTTGATGGGTTTGAGTTTTAGCTGTCGGCGTGGAACAGTTGCCTCATGAGCGAGCATGAAAAACAGGTACGTGATTGGTGGCGCACATCGATCATCGATATGGAGCCGGGCCAGATCGCCCTTCGTGGGCGCCCGATTGAAGAGCTGATCGGGACGGTGAGCTTTCCCCAGATGATCTGGCTGATGACCGTCGGACGACTGCCCGGAGAAGAGGAAGCGGCGTTGCTGGAGGCGGCTTTGGTCGCTGGGGTCGATCACGGGCCGCAAGCGCCGTCAATTGCGGCGGCGCGGATGGCGGCGACCTGTGGCGTCGGGCTCAACAACGCGATGGCAACCGGCGTGAACATGCTGGGCGATGTGCACGGTGGCGCGGGACAGCAATGTGCCGAGCTATACTACGACATCGCAAATCGAATGGACGAAGGCGCGGTCTTGAAGGACGCGGTGAACGATGGCCTAGCAGCATGGCGCGCTGAAAATGGCAAGATCGTCAGCGGTTTCGGCCATCGCTTTCACAAGCCGGTGGACCCCCGTGCGCCGCGCCTGATGGCCTTGGTCCGGGAAGCGGCCAACAAGGGCACAGTCAGCGGCCGCTTCGCCGATATCGGTGAGGCGGTCCAGTCCCGCCTCTCGACCAGCCGCCCGATCCCGATGAACATCGACGGCGCGACCGCCGTCATCTTTTGTGAGCTGGGCTTTCCCGCGCCCTTGGCGCGGGGGCTCTTCTGCCTGTCCCGGTCCGTCGGCATCCTGTCCCATGCCTGGGAGCAGATGCAGCAAGGCGGGCGCAACAAGGGGCCGATGCCACCTGCATTCCTGCCGACTTACGATCCGGACGAGCAGTGAGTGCGCGGGGTGCACCCGCCCTGCATCATCGACCCCAACGCATTGTCATGCTTTCAAACACACCGTCGCGCCGCATGAGCCGGTGCCAAAGCGCCCCGGCAATGTGCATGAGAAGAAGCGGCGGCAGCACCGAGAGTGCGAATTCATGTAGGCCAACCATCGCGTGGAGGAACAGCCCGTTCAGCATTGGCGTTGCAAAGCCCAGCGCGATCCCTAGACCCGATAGTACGATCCCGAACACCGATGCATAAAGTCCCAAATGCACCGCGCGAGAGGCAAGATGCTCCCACCTTGGGGCGTCCTGCGGCAAGCGGGTCGATCCCGCGACTGCCTTTGTCCAAACAAACCGGATGGCAAAGAGAACGCCAATCGTGGCCGCGAACCACACTTCGGACCAGAACAGCGTTGGGTCGTTCAGCTGGGATACATTGTTCAGTCCTTTGAAATACCCGAACGCCAGCAGGGCCGCCGACACCCAATGAATGCCCTTGGTGACAAAGCCGTGCGGCTTTGCCGACGTTGCGGTTGCAGTCACGGTGTGACCTGCCGGATCAAGCGACGACATTGGCGTCGTCTTCGTTGTGGACAGTCTGGCCAACGACCAGGGCCGCAATCATCGCAATCCCGACGGCGAGGAATGCGAACAGCATCAGCACGCCGACGGTCATGAATCCAAGCGCCGCCATCAGGCCGGTTGCGGCAAAAAGAGCCACTCCGGACAGGGCCGACGACATTTTATTGATGAGGGTCTTCATGTTTTGGTCTCCATCTTCATCTGCGTTTCGATGAGACAGAGATGGAGGTCAGGTCATACCAGCGCCTGACCGCAACTTTACAATTTTGCAAACTCCAACAACGCCCGAAGGCCTTGGGGCGTGTTCCGAGACAGTATGAGGCGCGCGTCATGACGCTCCGCCACCGCCCGTACCAGCGCGAGGCCAAGGCCGGAGCCGTCCCGCGTTCGCGCTGCATCAAGGCGCACCATGGGTTTGATGATTTCATCGAATTGCGCCGGATCCACGCCAGGGCCATTGTCCGCGACGCCGATGCTCCGGCCCGTCGCGATCACTACGATATCCTCGCCGCCATGCACGAGTGCGTTCTGAACGAGGTTCGCCATGGCCTGCATCAGCATTTGACGGTCAGCGAAGACCGAACCCGGTTGTGACACCTCAAGGCGCAGGGTTTTGCCCTCGTCCTCAACCACGGGTCCAAAAATCTCGATCACTTCGTCGGTCAAGTCGTTCAGATCGACGGTCTCAAACCCGTCTTTTCCTTGCGACGCTTCAATCCGGGCCACGCGCATGATCGTATCGAAGATCGCGGACAATCGCCCTGCTTCTTCAAGCGCTGCGCCGCGCTCTTCGCCGTCCGGTAACATCTCCAACTGCGCGCGCAGGCGGGCGAGGGGGGTGCGCAAGTCATGGGCGATGCTGGCGCTCAAATGGCGGGTTTGAGTGACCAGCCGTTCAAGCTCGGCTGCCGTCACATCAACCTGACGTGCGATATCATCAAGATCGTCTCTTGATCGTTGATGACCGGTGCGGGCTGAAAGATGGCCGTCGGCCAACGCGCCTAAGGTGTCGTCGATGAGCACCAAACGACGGCGCGCGACCAAACCTGTGATCAGACCAATGGCCAAGGTCAGAGCAATCACAATCGCAGCCGTTGACCAAATAATGCCCGCCAACACTTCGAGCGTCTCTTCGCTGTCTTCGATGGGAACCGCCAGCATCACGGGCAACCCGTTGCTGTCAGTTGTGACCAAGACGCGCCAGATGTCTGCTTGAAGGTAATCGTTTTGCAGCCGCACCGTTCCTCCGCCTCTTTGAATTGCGCGGGAGAATGGGCTTGGAAGACCCCGATCGTTGTTTTCGGCCCGAAAGATCAAGGCCGGGCTGTCACCTTGAGCGTCCGCCAAGACAGAGGCACCCGCGAGTGCCGCCAGTGAAGCATCAATCCGCCGCTCATTCGCATCGGCGCCCAGCGTCACCGCGACAAAAATCGCCACAGCAAACCCAACAGCAAAGATCGCCGACAACAGCAGCGACAACCGCAGCGTTGAAGATCGCCTCAGCCAGCGGACCCTGTTGGCAATCTTAGTCGCCAAAGACATAGCCCTCGCCCCGGCGGGTCTTCAAAAGGGCCGTGTCAAACGGTTTGTCGATCTTGGCCCGAAGGCGGCTGATATGGGTTTCCACGACGCTCGTGGTGGGATCAAAGCTCATGTCCCAGACCTGTTCCAGCAGCATGGTGCGGGTGACCAGACGGCCCGGGCGGCGCATGAAGTATTCCAGCAGCTTGAACTCCTTCGCCATCAGATCGATTGAGTGTTCCGCGCGCAGACACTGTCGTTTCAGCAGATCGAGGCTGAGGTCACCGTATCGCAGTACGGTTTGCTCGACTTCAGTTCCGTCCGATACATCCCGGCGGCGACCCAGCGCACCGACCCGGGCAGACAGCTCAACAAAGGCAAAGGGTTTGGTCAGATAGTCATCGCCGCCTGCCTCAAACCCTTCGACGCGCGCGTCAACCTCTCCCAACGCGGTGAGGAAGAGCGCAGGGGTCCGGTTCTTCGATGCACGCAAGGATTTCAGCACGGCTAAACCGTCCAGCCCCGGCACCATCCGGTCAAGGATCAGCAGATCGTACTCCTGCCCCATTGCCGCAATCAGCGCGTCTTTTCCGTCGGTGAAGTGATCAACAACATGGCCCTCTTCGCGCAGCCCGCCAGCGATCCATGGCCCCAGTTGAGCGTCATCTTCTAACAACAAAATGCGCATCACGTTCCTCGTGGGTGGTGAAAACTGTGGTAGGCCACCGTTATTGGCAGCCTGCCCAGATCGAAAGCCTGTTCAATTCCTCTGCGGCTTACGCCTCGTCTTCGTCGAAGTCGTCGTCGCTGCAATCGTGACCCTCTGCTTCAACCTTGAGGATGTCACCTGTCTCGGCGTTGATCCTTACCTCCCTCTCGTCGCCATCGGCTGAGAGGATTTCAACCTCGAAAAGGCTGACGCCACGCCGGGTCTCAGTCTCAACCTCGACCACCTCTCCGGGGATTTCAGTCAGTGCGATCTCAATCACCTGCTCTTCGGTTAGACCAGTGGCTTCGGCTGCCGTCTGGGCTGAAACCATAGTCGCGATGCCGCCAGCCACAATCAGTCCCGTCATTGCGCCGCCAGCGATCAGTTTCGTGTTCATATCATCATCCTTTCTTCAAACTGCGAAGGCTCTTGGCCCTCCGATGAAACAGAACGTAGGGGTGGGGATTTGCAGCACGCGCTCCCGAAGCTTACAGATTTGTCAGGTGAAATGGACCTGCAACGTCTGGTCGACCCGTTGATCTTCTGGCGCCATGCGGCAGCTTAGATTGCACTTTTGCATGGTATAATGCATTGTTGTCGCCTTTGGTCGGATCAACCCTATGTTCCCCTACGGGAGAAGTTAAAGATCTTATGACACGCACAGTTTCTACCAGCCTTCGTGCGCGGTTGCGTGAGGACACGCGAGAGCGTCATCACGCTTTGGATCAACGTGTGTCGAGTTATGATCTGACGACACCGTCGGGCTTCATGTGCTTTCTGACAATGCAAGTAACCGCCCTTCGGTCCATCGAACCTCATGCAAAGGACGCCGCATCTTACAATGCGATCCAGGACCTTCGGGCGCGCGCCCAAGCGGATTTGCACCACTTTGATCAACCAAGGCCGATGGGTCGCGCGATCAAAGCTCCATCGGCATTGGCCGTTGATTATATGATTGGTGGATCAAGGCTTGGGACGCAGGTCTTGAAGCGCCGGTGGCAAGATGCCAGAGATCCACTGGTTCGCAAGGCGTCTGCCTATTTCACTGCCCCAAGTTACATTGACCTGTGGCAGGGCTTTTGCGCGACGGCCGAACGAATTCCTCCTTACGGGGCTGTCGCCGACCGGATCGTCAACGATGTCGACGACCTGTTTAGTTTTTACGTCGAATGCTCACATGCATTCGCAGCTACGGAAAGGGCGTAACATGGATGATGCGGTGTCCGTCGAACAAGACGAAACTATCGATCTGACGAATTGCGACAAAGAGCCGATCCATATTCTGGGCCACGTCCAGGATTACGGCTGCCTGGTCGCAGTGTCGTCCGATTGGATGGTGACCTATGCATCTCAAAACTGCCAGGATGTTTTGGGGTTTGAGGCTGAGAAGGTCGCGGGCTCCCGGGTCGATGATGTCTTTCCTAGTGAGACGGTCCATGATCTCCGGACACGGATGCAGGTCCTGAGCTACCAAGCAGGGTCGGTTCGGATATTTTCGTATGAGGCATTCAAAGATGATCGACTCTTCGATGTGTCGATCAGCCAAAGCGATCAGAACATCATTTTTGAATTTGAGCCGCGAGAGGCAGGTCATCAAACGGATACGGATCGCTCCACGGTTCGCGCTTTGATGGAGCGGGTCAAACGCCATAACAACATTGACGATATGGCCCGTGAGGCTGTGCGCGCGATCAAGGTTCTGTCGGGCTTTGACCGCGTCATGGCGTACAAATTCAACGAGGATGACAGCGGGACTGTGATTGCGGAAGCGAAACAGCCGGAGCAGGAAGCGTTTCTCGGTCTTCGGTATCCCGCGAGTGACATCCCCAAGCAGGCTCGGGCGTTATATGTACGCAGTCCACTGCGGATCATTGCTGACGTAGATGGCACAACTCATGCGATCTATCCTCAGCTCAACCCACATGGACAACCCCTCGATCTGTCATTGGCGACAACACGTGCAGTCTCCCCCATCCACCTCGAATACCTGCGCAACATGGGTGTTGCGGCGTCCATGTCGGTCTCCATCATCCGCAACGGCAAGCTTTGGGGGCTGTTCGCATGTCACCATCAATCGCCGCGCCACATCAGCTATGAGACGCGCAGCGAGGTTGAGCTCTTCTCGGAGCTCTTCAATTATCAGCTGGCTCAGGTCGAGTTGACGACGGACCTTGAGGAACTGGATCGTGCGCAATCCGTTCATGACAGGCTGATGACGCAGCTGTCTGGCGGCAAGAGCATGGCTGAGGCATTCGATATTCTTGCCGACAGCATCCGTGAGGTGATCCCGTTTGATGGTGCGGCAGTGTTTACCGACGGCTCTTACAAAGCTACGGGATCTGCCCCGACGGAAGAAGAATTTCTTGGCCTGGCCCGGTTCTTGAACACCACCCCACCAGGACGGGTCTATCAAACCAATGCGCTGGCTGAACGATATCCGGCGGCCGAAAGCTTTGGTGACAGGGTTGCCGGCGTTCTTGCGCTTCCCATATCCCGCACGCCGCGCGATTACCTGGTGTTGTTTCGGCGCGAAATCGCGGCGTCCGTTCAATGGGCGGGTAACCCGGACAAACCGGTTGAGACGGGGCCAAACGGTATTCGCCTCACCCCGCGCAAAAGCTTTGATGCGTGGCAAGAAGTCGTGCGGGGGCAATCCACGCCGTGGCGGCGGTCCGAATTGCGGGCAGCGGATGCGCTGCGGGTCACGCTGCTTGAAGTGGTTCTCAAGATGGCGGATGAGCGGAACGCGGCACGCAAACAAGCGCAGGAACAACAAGAACTGCTTGTGGCCGAGCTCAATCACCGGGTGCGTAACATCCTGAACCTCATCCGGGGCCTGATTTCTCAAGGGCAGGCCGATGCGACCTCTTTGGAGACATACCGGACTGTTCTTGAAGACCGGGTTTTTGCACTGGCGCGTGCCCATGATCAGCTGACGCAAACAGAATGGAAATGGGTCTCTCTGAGGGCACTGGTAGACACTGAAGTTCGTGCCTTTGTCACCTCCAAGGCCTCGCGTGTCCTGATCACCGGCGACGACATTGATCTGTCGCCGACCTCATTTTCGACAATAGCCCTCGTCATCCATGAAATGGTGACCAATTCGGCAAAATACGGCGCGCTGAACGATTCATCGGGGGCCGTAACGCTTGACGTCAAGCTGCAGCCGGACGGCATTGCTCACCTCAGTTGGAGAGAGAAGAACGGTCCGCCCGTCCAGGCGCCCTTGCGGCGCGGTTTTGGCACCACGATCATTGAACGCTCCATACCATTCGAATTGAAAGGCACCGTCGAAACCCGATACCGGATGACCGGCTTTGAGGCCGATTTCACGCTACCCGCTGCGCATGTGCGCCCCGCTGCGCCAAAGAGCGCCCCGCCGACTGAGGTTGACCGCAAGGAAAGCGCAGAGGTTCGACTTCAGGGAAGTTCTCTTGTGGTGGAAGACAACATGGTGATCGCGCTCGACGCGACCGACATGCTCTCAGACCTAGGGGCAAGCCATGTGCACACCGCCAGTTCCGTCGTGGATGGGCTGGATATTCTTGAAAAGCACGAGATCGAATTTGCGTTGCTGGATGTCAATTTGGGTGCTGAGACATCTGTCCCGGTCATCGAGCGCTGCATTAGCCTTGGCATCCCGACGGTTCTTGCGACCGGGTACGGCGCGAACACAGATCTTGTCGATCGCTTTCCGGAGGTTTCGATCCTCAACAAACCGTACAGCTCAGACAGTCTGAAGGTGATGGTTGCATCGGCAATGACCGCCAAGAGTTAACCTATCGGCTGCTTGCCGGTTATTCCGCCGCGATAAGCTCAATGGCCGATTGAGACTCCGCGCTCTTTGGTCCGGTGTGCGACGCGCGTTTTGGGCCTGCAGCCTGCTGTCTGGCATACGCGATCTTGAATGCGGGTGGGGTGAAATAGAAGCTGACCACCGCAGACAAGGCCACACCGCCCGCAATCGCGACTGCGAAGGGCGGCCAGAACCCGCCGCCAGCCAAGATCAAAGGCAAGAATCCCCCGACCGTGGTGATCGTTGTTGAGACGATATGACGTGAGGACCGCATGACCACCTCTGCCATGGCGTCCGGAATTCCCTGGCTGGCGGCTTCATCTTCTTGCAGGGCGGTCATGATGATGAGGGCAGCGTTGATTGAGACACCGATGGAACCAATCAGTCCAAAGATGGCGAGGATCCCGAACGGATAGTTAAAAAGGGCCAGGGCAAGCATTGAAAGACCCGCCGACAAACCACTGACGACCAACGCGACCCCGGCGAGCCGGAACGAATTGAATGTCAGGACAACGACGGCGATCGACAACGTGATGATCAGGCCGAGGGGGGCGATCAGGTTGTTGAGCGTTGAGGCCCGCGCGTCACTGTCCCCGCCAATCTCAAGCCGGTAGCCAGGCGGTAGGGCGTAGCCCGCGACGTTCATGGCAGACCGCACATCTGACAGGGCTTCTTCCGGCAAGACCCCCCGCAGCAGAAACGCCTGAATAGTGTTCACACGCTCCCCGTTGCGACGAGTAATGACACCGTCGCTGCCTTCCAGTGACAGGGTGGCGATGGCTGAGAGCGGAATCGCCGGATGCAGGTTTTGACCTGCGAGCCCGGCGGCGTCGGGCGGTAAGAGTGGCAGATCCCGCATCGCGGCGATGTCAGCACGGCGGGCGTCGCCCCAGCGCACGCGGACGGACAACTCTTCCGTGCCTTCGATCATGGAACCACCGGTGACACCCGTCAGACCAGCTTGCATTTGGCGGGCCACGTCACCCGGGGCAAGGCCGACCTGCCGCGCGGCAGCTTCATCAATAGTAATGGAGAGTTTCGGGGCGCCCGACACAAGTGAGTCCCTTGCAAGTGTCACAGCATCCTGTGCGGTGACAATCGCCCTCAGCCTCTCCCCTTCGGCACGCAGCACGTCCACGTCGGGCCCCACCAAGCGCAGCTCTATCGGGGCGGCGACGGGCGGCCCTTGAACCAGACCCCGAACCAGAACCTGAGCCTGTGGCGCAAGCGTGGGGAGGGTGCGCTGAAGGTCCGGCAAGACGGCTTCGGTCGCCTGCGCTGAGGACGTGCGGATCAGCGCCTGCGCATAGCGCGGCGCGCCGTCACGCCCGCCGGTGATGTTGTAGTAGAATGCCGGGGCGGAACGGCCGATCGTCCACGTCACGCTCTCAATCTCAGCGCGTGAAGACAGGGCCGTGTTAAGGCGCTCGACGACGTCTTGTGTGCGGGCGATGCCGGTGCCGGGCGGCAGGTCGACTTCAATATGGAACTGGTCCCGGTCCACCCCCGGAAAGAATTGAGCGGTCAGCATCGGCAGGGACATGAACCCGAGAACGGGAAGGACCAGTGACAAGGCGAGCGACCGGATTGGATTTGCTACAGACCAACGCAGGCTCGCCCGGAATGCGCGACCAAGCGCACCAGATTTGATGCCGCCACTGCGCGCATTGTCGGGCAGAACCCAGCCCGCGATGGCCGGTGTGATGGTAACAGCGACGGCAAAGGACCACAGCAACATGACGACGACCGCAATCGCGATTGAACCGACGAAGTCTCCGGCCGGTCCCGGCAGCAGGATCATCGGGACAAACGAAAGCGCTGTCGTGATCGTTGATGCAAAGAGTGGCATGGTCAGGCGGCGAACAGCCTGTTGAACCGCCTCAAGCCGGGCGGACCCCTCCCGCAGGCGGCGGGCGATATCATCGCTCATCACGATGCCCGCATCCACCAGCAGTCCGAGGGCGACGATCAGGCCGGTCACAGACATCTGGTGGATGGGCAGGCCGATAGCGTTCATCGTTGCAAGCGTGGCCAGCGTCACGACCGGCAGGATCACCGCGACAATCAACGCCGAGCGCAGGCCGAGCGTAATCAGCAAGACGGCGATCACCAGCACGATCCCAAGGGCCATGTTGCCGCCGACTTCGGAAAGACGGTCAGCCGTGTAGACAGATTGGTCAAAGACCAACGCGGCCTCCATCCCGACGGGGAGGGTCTGCTCAAAGGTCTCAAGATCGGTGCGCAGCATCTCGGCCCAGATGTCGACCTGAAGACCGCTGTCCGGCATCGCTGCTACAAGGATCGCTGGTCTCCCGTCCTGATAGGCGAGGTCTGTGGCAGGCTGCGCCGGGCCTCGGGTCAATGTGGCGATGTCGGCGACGCGCAACGTGGTCCCGTCGGCCCCCTCGCGCAGAACAATTTCCGACAATCGGGTCAGGGTTTCGATTTCGCCCGTCACTTCAATCGTCAGATCGTCGCCTGTGCCTGTCACCTGCCCAGCAGAGACTTTCGCGTCGCTCGCGCTGATCGCGTTGGCCACTTCGGTGGGGGACAGGCCAATTGCGGCGGCGCGAGCCGCGTCAAGCGTGACCGTGATCTCCTCATTCGCTGCGCCAAACACCTCGACCAACTTCGTGCCGGGTAGGTCGCGCAGCTGATCGGCAAGGGCTTCTCCGTAACGGGCGACCAAGGTCATTGGGGCCTGCGCCATGTCTTCATCGAAGGTCAGCGCCACGATCGCGCCGTAGGCCCCGCTGTTCGCGTCCGTTTCAAGTTCGGGCGACTGGGCTCCTGCTGGAAAGGTGAGCTCTGCATCCGACAATTTGTCCCGAATTTCGGACCAGATGCCGTCGATCAGGCCAGGGTCGATGGTTTCATCAAGCTCGACACTGACGATTGAGATGCCCGCCGCGGATGAGGAAGAGATCGTGTCGACTTCAGTGATGGCGCGCAACTCGCGCT
This sequence comes from Pseudomonadota bacterium, assembly GCA_038530475.1. Classification (GTDB taxonomy): domain Bacteria; phylum Pseudomonadota; class Alphaproteobacteria; order Rhodobacterales; family Rhodobacteraceae; genus Octadecabacter. Next base: position 15,013 of record JBCBCS010000015.1, on the reverse strand, counting down.
CGATCTCTGCGGTGACGAGCGCCTCGACCCGCGCGGGATCCGCACCGGGGAAAGGTGTGGTGATGGTCGCGAAGATGTTGGTGATTGTGGGGTCTTCCTGGCGTCCGATGGACAGCAGGGACGACACCCCCGCTGCCAGAATGACCATCAACGCAAGGGCAACGATGCGCGGAGAACGATAGGTTATCCCTCCCATGACGCGACCTCCCGTGGTTCGGTGAGCGGCGTGACGCGCTCACCCGGAACGACGCGGTGGGTGCCGCCGGTGATAAATGCCTGTCCTTCAAAGAGGGTGCCGGTGACGAATACCTGGGTGTCGGCTGCGTAGATCAGTTCGACAGCAGCGACAGCCACGGTTGGTCCGGTGTCCCTGTCATCGACCACCAGAACCTGCCACGTGCCACGTGGGCCTTGCCTCAGAGCAGAGAGGGGCAGCCAAGTCCCCGGCGACGGCGCCTCCATTTCGACGTTTAGACGGATCTCGCCGGCGGCACCGGAAGGCGGTGTCGCGCCATCCACTGAAAAGAACGCAGTCTGTGCGCGGGTTGAGGCGTCAAGTTCCGGGGCGATGCGGTCAAACCGGGCGGCGAGCGTCGTGGAGCCCACGTCAATCGTCAGATCGGTTGCCACCGACAGTGCTTCAATCCGGCGCGGATCGATGCCGGCACGAAACAGCACCGGGGCATCCTCAAGCAAGCTGACAACAGGCTCCCCCGGTCCGGCAATCGCACCAACGTCGAACAACCGGTCCCCGATTGGTCCGGCAAACGGCGCGCGCAAAACAGACTTTGACAAGCGGACATCAAGAGCGGCGAGGGCCGCGTCGATCTCAGCCATTTGAGCGTTGAGCCTGACGAGCGTGAGCGAGGTATCATCGACCGCCTGATTGGACGCAAAGCCACGTTCCTGCAGTTCTGTCTGCCGTTCATTCGTACGGCGCGCGAGTTCGACCTGGGCTGCAACCGCATCACGACTGGCGATGAGACGCGCCCGCTCCGCATCGAGCAATCGGGTATCAAGCCGGGCGATCACGTCCCCCGCCGCAACGACATCCCCTTCCTGCACCAGTATTTCCCCGATCGTGCCGCCTTCTTCAAAGGCAAGGGCGGTGGTCTGTGGGGCTTCGAACTGGCCGGCATATCGGCGCGTGACGGTGTAGTGCGTTTGGAGCGCAATCGTTTCGATGGGCACGGTCGCGACGGGCGCTGCGACCAATTCCACCTCCGCCGATAACCGATCCGCAAGAACCGCGCGGCCACCCACAACCGCTGCCACGGAGAGGCTGATGATCGCGACTGTGCCGGCCACTCTGCCAAATGTTCGCATTCCCTTTGCACGTCTCACTCGTTGCTTTCGCGTCGCCATCAGACCCTCATATGTTCGTGCCGCTAACTTTTGATGTTAGTGTTGCTAACAAATGTTTGTGAGACTAACTTAGTCAAGAAGAAATTTTGCCAAAGCGGCGCGCAAGAAGGACAACACGTTGTCATTAAAGGAAAAGTATCACCATGGTGATCTACGCGGAGCCCTCATTGAGGCGCTGCGACAGCTGATAGAGCGGGACGGGCCTGATGGATTCCGCATCGCGGAGGCGTGCCGGATCGCCGGGGTGTCGACCGCGGCGCCCTATAAGCACTTTGCTGATCGGGGGGATATGGTGCGGGCTGTGGCCCTGTCCGGCATGGTGCGGTTGCGCGACCAGATGCAGCAAGCAGCCGATAGTTTTGAACCTGGCGACCCCCAGCGGCTTTTTGCGTTGGGTCGGGCCTATTTCACCTTCGCGCAAACCGAACCGGGCATGTTCCGGATGATGTTTGGCCTGACCGAGGAACACAAGAACGACACAGAACTGCAGCAGGTCGGCGACAGCGCAGAACGAATCGTTGAGCAGGTTGTTGCAGATCAGATGGGTCTCCCGCCCGACGATCCAGAGGTGCGGCTGCGGGCCTATTCGCTGTGGTGCGTGGTGCATGGCCACAGCTTTCTCAAGCTTGATGGCAAGGTCGATTCCCACGGCCCCGAGATGGAGAGCGCCTTGCTTGCCCTGACGGGGCGGGCGATCATCACCGCGCCGAGATAACGACACGAAGTGAACACCGCTGACCTGAAGACGTGAACAAATCCCCGCAAAGATCGGATATGTGGCGAATGGTTTCACTTCACGGTCTTGGCAACCGCGCTGTTTCGAATAATCCCCTATGATACTTACGAACCGAGTCGCGACAGGGGAGGCTTTTCGACATGCCAAAGATCACCAAAGAGCAATTGCGGTCTCGGGACTGGTTCGCCCGCGAGGGTGATCCGGAGATGACAGCGCTCTACCTGGAGCGATACCTGAATTACGGGCTGACCCGGGAAGAGCTGCAAGAAGGCAAGCCGATCATCGCCATCGCGCAAACCGGCAGCGATCTCAGCCCGTGCAACCGTCATCATCTGGAACTGACCAAGCGCGTCCGCGACGGGATCATCGCGGCAGGCGGCACGCCCATAGAAGTGCCCGTGCACCCGATCCAGGAGACCGGCAAGCGCCCCACCGCGAACCTTGACCGCAATTTGGCTTATCTGTCGCTGGTCGAGACATTGCAGGGCTATCCGCTTGATGGTGTTGTCCTCAACATCGGCTGTGACAAGACGACGCCAGCGCTGCTGATGGCGGCTGCCACCGTGAACATCCCGGCGATTGCCCTGTCCGTAGGCCCGATGCTCAACGGCTATTGGGAAGGCGAGCGTGCGGGGTCTGGCACCGTGATCTGGAAAGCGCGAGAGCTGATGGCGAAGGGTGACATCACCGGCGACGAATTCATGGAGATCGCGGCCTCCAGCGCGCCGTCGGTTGGCTACTGCAACACGATGGGCACCGCGACGACGATGAATTCGCTGGCCGAAGCGCTGGGCATGCAATTGCCCGGAAGTGCGGCAATTCCGGCCCCGTACCGCGAACGCGCCCAGATCAGCTATGAGACCGGCAAACGCATTGTCGATATGGTGTGGGAGGACATGCGCCCGTCCGACATCATGACCCGCGCGGCGTTTGAAAACGCCATCGTCATCAACTCGGCGATTGGCGGATCGACCAACGCGCCCATCCACCTCAACGCCATTGCCGCGCATCTTGGAGTGCCGCTCAATAACGATGATTGGCAGGCATTGGGTCTGAAGGTGCCGCTTCTTGTGAACCTTCAACCAGCAGGCAAATATCTGGGTGAGGACTATCATCGCGCCGGTGGGGTGCCGTCCGTTGTGGCGGAGCTTTTGGACGGGGGTCTTCTGCCTAGCCCAGATGCCATGACCGTGAATGGCGCAACCATGAGCGAGAATTGCAAAGGCAAATCGGCCAGCAACGACGACGTCATTCGCAAGCTGTCTAATCCGTTGGTGCAGGATGCGGGCTTCCTCAACCTCAAGGGCAACCTCTTCGATAGTGCGATTATGAAGACCAGCGTCATCTCTGAGGAGTTTCGGACGCGGTATCTGTCCAACCCGGATGACCCTAACGCTTTCGAGGGCCGCGCGGTGGTCTTTGATGGGCCGGAGGACTTCCACCACCGCATCGACGACCCGGCAGAGAACGTCGATGAGAGCTGCGTGTTGTTCATGCGTGGGGCAGGGCCGAAAGGGTATCCGGGAGGGGCCGAGGTCGTGAACATGCGCGCGCCGTCTTATCTGCTCAAGAAAGGTGTGCAGGCGCTGCCCTGTGTGGGCGATGGTCGCCAGTCGGGTACGTCGGGGTCGCCGTCGATCCTGAACGCCTCACCTGAGGCTGCGGCAGGCGGGGGACTTGCGCTGCTCAAGACCGGGGACCGCGTGCGGTTCGATCTGGGCAAAGGCACTGCCGACATGCTTGTGCCGTTGGAGGAGTTGGCCGACCGCGCCCGCGCGCTGGAGGAGGCTGGCGGCTATCAGATGCCCGACAGCCAGACGCCTTGGCAGCAATACTTCCGCGATTTGGTGAACGGATTAGATCAGGGCATGACCCTCAAAGACGCCCCAACCTACCGCGACACCGCCCGCAATTCGACGCCCCGGGACAGCCACTAAGCACGCCAAATCTGCTCGCGCTGCTTCTCAACGACAGCGCGGGAAATCCCGTCGAACTGGGCCGTGACATGACGGATAAAACGCCGTCCGGCGGTGCTCAGGTCGCGGGTGTTGCTCCACATCAGGCCAAGCTGACGTTTAGGATGCTCAATACGGATCGGAAGCGCGGCGATTGTCTGGCGCGGCTGCATGTAGACAACCGAGAACGGCAAAACGGTCAGCGCCTTTGATCCGGCAAGAACGTTCAAGATCGACGACAGGCTACCCCCGGAATAGCTGACCTTGAAATCGGTCACGCCGACAGAGTCGAGCACATCGCGCAAATCCTTTGACAGCGGGCTACCGGCAGGTTGGGTGATCCACGGATATTCAGAGATGTCTTCCAGCTTGAACGATTTCTTCCGGGCAAGCGGGTGTGTGGCCCCACAGGCGATCACGTTGCGACCTTTCAGGACGTGCTTGAACGCAATGTCCTCTGCGATCTCGTCCTCTTCCGTGGGACAGATCCCTATGTCGATCGTGCCGGCCCGGATCGCCCCCACAAGTTCAGCGGTGTAGCCGTAACTCTGGTCCACCCGAAGCTCAGGATGCGCCTCCTGAAACCCGGCGATCATGTTTGAAACCACACCGTCCATGAAAATGGGTGTGCCTGCCACACGGATACGCCCGGCCTGGCCCGCCGAATAGCGGGTCGCTATGTCTTGTGCGGCCAGCGTCGCCCGCCCGATGACCCGACCTTCAGCGGCCAGGCGCTGGCATAACTCTGTCGGCATCAGGGGGCGACGGCCTTTCTCAAATAATCGTTCACCAAGTCGCGCTTCAAGGTTCGCAACGATCCGCGACAGGCTTGGTTGAGACTTGCCCAACTCACGCGCCCCTTCGCTCAATCCGCCCGCATCGACGATCGTCGATAAGATGTGCAGATGGCGGGGGTCAATCAACATAACAAAATGCTATATTGTCAGGCGTAAGTTTTATCAATATGCGATAATCCCGGCGCTACTCTGTTCTCCGGGGAGGACAGATCGTGATCGCATCTGCACAGCGCACAGATGAGCCAGACACAGTGCGTGTTCGGTTTGGAAGCGGGATCCGCCGTGATCTTGCGGAAGAGGTCGAACGTCTTGGCGCGCGCAAGGCGCTCGTCTTGTCGACACCACAGCAAAGCGCCCTCGCGATGGAAGCCTGTGAGACGTTAGGCGCACGGGCTGCCGGCGTCTACACCAAGGCCGCAATGCATACGCCTGTTTCGGTCACCTCCGACGCGCTGACCCATTTGCAGGAAACCGAGGCGGATTGCCTGATCTCTATTGGTGGCGGCTCAACCATCGGGTTGGGAAAGGCACTGGCCTATCGGACCGACTTGCCGCAGATCACCATTCCCACGACCTATGCGGGCAGCGAGGCGACGCCGATCCTTGGCCAGACCGAAGATGGTGTGAAGACAACGTTGAGCGATCCCAAGGTGCTGCCAGAAGTGATCCTGTATGACCCGGAGCTTGTGGCCACCCTGCCTGCAGAGATGACAGTAACCTCAGGCCTCAACGCCATGGCTCACGCCGCAGAGGCGCTTTATGCAGAGAACAGGACTGAGGCGAGCACAGAGCTGGCCATCGACGGGCTTGAGGCGCTGATCAACGGGCTGCCAAAGGTTCTTGCCAAGCCGACTGACCTGAACGCACGGGCCATCACGCAAAGGGGGGCCTGGGCCTGCGGGACGGTTTTGGGGCAGGTCGGCATGGCCCTGCACCACAAGCTTTGTCACACGCTGGGCGGTTCGTTCAATCTCCCCCATGCCGAAACGCACGCGATCATTTTGCCCCACGCGATGTCCTACAACATGCGGAGCGCGGCAGCCGAGTTGCAGCCAATCACCGCTTTGCTTGGTGGGGATGATGCCGGGTCCGCGCTCTATACGTTCGCCAAGTCACTCAACGCGCCACTGGCATTGCGCGATATTGGCTTGGCTGAGTCAGACCTCGACAGCGCCGCTGATCTGGCGACGCAAAAGCCCTATCCAAATCCACATCCCGTCACACGGGACGATATCCGCACGCTGCTTCAGGCAGCCTGGGCCGGGGACGCCCCGGCCTTTTGAGACACCAAACACGAGGGAGGAAACACACGTGATAACAAGACGCAAACTTCTGAAAGGCACCGCCGCAACAGGTCTGACAATGGCCGCCAGCGGATTGGCTGCGCCCGCGATCGCGCAAGGGGCCAAGATCAGGCTGGGTTATGTCAGCCCGCAATCCGGGCCGCTCGCCGCGTTCTCGGAGGCGGATCAATTCATTATCGACGGTTTCCTCAGCACGGAGGCCGGCAGCAACTTTGAGGTCATCGTCAAAGACAGTCAGTCAAACCCAAACCGGGCCGCTGAAGTCGCCAAGGAACTGATCCTCGATGATGAGATCGACCTGATGCTCGTCGCCTCAACCCCTGAGACGACGAACCCGGTCGCGACCACCTGCGAGGCAGAAGAGATCCCCGTGATTTCAACCGTGGCACCTTGGCAGCCCTATTTCATTGGCCAGCAGGGTAACCCGGGCGATCCGGGATCATGGGAGCGGTTCTATTACAGCTACCACTTCTTCTGGGGCCTCGAAGATGTGATTTCGGTCTTCACAGCGATGTGGAACCAGCTTGATACAAACAAACAGGTTGGCGGGCTCTTCCCCAATGATGGGGACGGCAATGCGTGGGGAGATCCGAATGTGGGCTTCCCGCCCGCGCTCGATGCGCAGGGCTATGGACTGACGGATCCGGGCCGCTATCAGAACCTGACCGATGATTTCAGCGCCCAGATCAATGCGTTCAAACAGGCCAATTGCGATATTGTGACCGGCGTGCCGATCCCGCCCGATTTCACGACCTTCTGGACCCAAGCCAAGCAGCAGGGGTTCAACCCGAAGGCTGCGAGCATCGGCAAAGCCATCCTGTTCCCGCAAGCGGTTGAGGCGCTGGGCGATCAGGGCCACAACCTGTCGTCCGAGGTCTGGTGGTCACCGAGCCATCCGTTCAACTCCTCCATCACCGGGCAATCCGCGGGTGAGGTCGCGACGGCCTATTCGGCTGCCACGGGTCGGCAGTGGACCCAGCCGATCGGCTTTGTGCATGCGCTCTTTGAAATGGCAGCCGATGCAATGGGCCGGGTCGACGATGCGGGTGATCCCGATGCGGTCGCCGAGGCGATTGCGGCGTCTCAGCTCGACAGCATCGTTGGCCGGATCGCGTTTGACGGAGCAGGCCTTCCGCCTTTCGCCGCCGCAAACGTTGCCAAGACCCCACTCGTGGGTGGGCAGTGGAGGCTCAAGGGTGAGGGCGGCTACGACCTCGTGATCGTGGACAATTCCGATCATCCGAGCATCCCGACCGGCGGCGCAATGGAAGCCATCGCCTGATCTATCGGCCCTTCCGCGCCTTTCAAGCGGTGGGGCCACCTTTTGACACGGACACTTCCATGACGATCCTCTCCCTCAAAAATGTCTCAAAGAGCTTCGGGGCACTGACCGTGACCGACGACGCGAGCTTTGAGGTGCCACAGGGTCAGGCTTTGGGGATCATCGGGCCCAACGGGGCAGGAAAATCCACGCTCTTCAACCTGATCACGGGCAATCTGAAGGCGGATAAAGGATCGATCCATTTCGAAGGGCGCGATGTAACCCACGTGTCCGCAATGGAGCGGTGTCTGACCGGGATCGGGCGGTCGTTTCAGATCCCGCAACCCTTTGAAAAGCTGACTGTGTTTGAAAACCTTCTGGTTTCCGCTACGCACGGTCGCAACCGTTCTGAGGCAGAGGTGCGCGATGCCTGCGCGGATGTGCTTGAGCGGACCGGGATGATCCAGCGCGCCAATACACCCGCAGGTCAACTGAGCCTTCTGGAGCGCAAACGGCTCGAACTCGCGCGCGCAATGGCGACCGATCCCAAGCTCTTGCTACTGGATGAGATTGCAGGCGGCCTGACTGAAGGCGAGTGCCAATCGCTCATTGCCACGATCAAAGACATTCATGCCCAAGGCGTCACGATCATCTGGATCGAGCATGTGCTCCATGCGCTGACGTCGGTCGTCGAACGTCTCCTTGTGCTCGATTTCGGCAAGGTGATCGGCATTGGCGATCCGGATGAGATCATGGCCTCTCGCGAGGTGAAGGAAATCTACCTGGGGATCGACATCTGATGGCCTTGCTCGAAACCAGAGGTCTCACGGCTCGTTATGGCGATTTTCAGGCGCTCTTCGGGGTCGACATCGCGCTCGATGAGGCCGAGACGATCGCCATCATCGGGGCCAATGGCGCCGGCAAGACGACGCTGATGCGGTCGATCTCTGGCGTGCTGAAGAACGCACCCCAAATGGTGCAGTTTGAGGGGGCGGGCATCGGTGCGCTTCCAGCGGATGAGATCATGGCGCAGGGCGTCGCGATGGTGCCCGAAGGGCGCAAGCTGTTCCCGTCCTTGTCGGTCGAAGAGAACCTCTTGATCGGCACGTATGGCCGCAAGACGGGTGGGCATTGGTCGCTTGAGACAATCTATGACCTCTTTCCGATCCTCAAGGACCGGCGTCATAACCCTGGCACGGCCCTGTCCGGCGGGCAGCAACAGATGGTCGCAATCGGTCGCGCGCTGATGAGCAATCCGCGCGTGCTGCTTTGTGATGAGATCAGCCTCGGCCTCGCGCCGGTGGTCATCAAGGACATCTACAAGGCCGTCCCGGCCATTCAGGCCGCAGGGGCCAGCATCATCGTTGTGGAGCAGGACATCGGACAGGCGATGGCTGTCGCCGACCGGGTTTACTGCATGATGGAGGGCCGGGTGACGTTGTCCGGCGCGCCCGACACGCTCAGCCGTGAGGCCATCCACGATGCTTATTTCGGAGCGGGACATTGATCTGGATCGACACCATCGTGCAGGGCATCCTGTTGGGCGGCCTTTATGCGCTATTCGCCGCCGGGCTGAGCCTTGTGTTTGGGATCATGCGGCTGGTGAACCTTGCCCACGGCGATCTTATCGTGATGGGCGCTTACCTGATCCTCGTGTTGGTGACGTTGCTGGGTCTGCCGCCGTTCGTGGCTCTGCTGATTGCCATGCCGCTCATGTTCGCGCTGGGTTGGGGTCTGCAGAAGTTTTTGCTCAACCGGACCCTTGGAGACGATATTCTGCCGCCGCTCTTGGTGACGTTCGGTCTGTCGATTGTGTTGCAGAATGCGCTGCTTGAAGGGTTCTCGGCAGACAGCCAGCGCTTGCCCACCGATGCGCTCACGACGGCCTCGATCGCCGTCGGGCCATTAAATCTGGGCGTCATGCCGCTTTTGACATTTGCGTCAGCGGTGCTGGTGATCGTGGCGCTCAATCAGCTGTTTTACCGCACATCACTCGGCCGCGCCTTCCGCGCCACATCGGATGACGCCGTCACGGCGAGCCTGATGGGCATCAAACCGGCCAATGTCTTCGCGACGGCGACGGGCATCGCGCTGATCATCGTCACGATCGCCGCCCTTTATCTGGGCCTGCGTGCGAACTTCGATCCCAATATCGGTCCCGCGCGCCTGATCTACGCGTTCGAGGCGGTGATCATTGGCGGTCTGGGCTCGCTTTGGGGCACGTTGCTGGGTGGCATCATCATCGGCGTGGCGCAAACCGTTGGCGCGGCGCTGAACCCCGAATGGCAAATCCTTGCAGGCCACCTGGCATTTCTGGCGGTCCTGCTGGTGCGACCCCGTGGGCTGTTTCCAAGGGCGAATGACTGATGACCACTTACACCGTTCAGACCCGCACCCGGGCATCCAGCAGTTTCGCGATTTTTGCGGCCTTGCTTGTCGCCGTGCTCATCGCGCTGCCGCTCTTCGCGGGGCGGAGCCTGATCCAGGACATGTTCTTTATCCTGACGATGCTGGTCTTGGCCCAGTTCTGGAACTTGCTGGCAGGCTATGGCGGGTTGGTGTCCATCGGGCAGCAGGCTTTTGTGGGCATGGGTGCCTACGCGATGTTCGGGGCTGTGATCCTCATGGGTCTCGATCCCGTTCCATCCATCCTGATCGCAGGTATCGTGGCCTTCGTCATCGCGATTCCGACCGCCTTCTTTGCCTTCCGCCTGCAAGGCGCCTATTTCGCCATCGGCACATGGGTCATCGCCGAGGTCTTCCGGCTACTTGTTGCCCAATGGAAAACACTGGGAGGCGGGACGGGCACGTCCTTGCCCCGTTCTGCCACGCGCGAGATGTGGTTCACCGAAACGATTGAAACGATGCTCGGTGTCCGCTCCGCCGCCGCCCGTGATATCCTTGCCTACTGGCTGGCGCTTGCCCTGGCCATCGCCACCATCGGCGGCATCTACTGGCTGCTGCGCACCCGGCGGGGCCTCGCTTTGGCGGCTGTGCGGGACAACACCGAAGCCGCCCAATCCGTGGGCGTGAATGCCGGGCGGATGAAGTGGTTTGTCTTTCTGACATCGGCCTTTGGCACCGGGCTCGCCGGGGGGCTGATCTACATGCAAAAGGCGCGGATTTCCCCCGATGCGGCGTTCAGCGTCACTGACTGGACAGCTTACGTGATCTTCATCGTCGTGATCGGCGGCATCGGAACCATCGAAGGTCCGATCATCGGCGTTCTTGTCTTCTTCCTGCTGCAATCGCTGCTCGCTGATTTCGGCAGCTGGTATCTTATGACCTTGGGCGTTCTGGCCATCGTCATCATGCTTATCGCGCCACGTGGCCTCTGGGGTCTGATCTCAGAGCGCACGGGGCTGCATCTCTTTCCCATTCGCCGCCGCCTGACCGGCGGCCAACTTGATCAACCGGAGGGTTCATAATGGCCGACATCACCACAGACGTTCTCATCATCGGCACAGGTCCCGCCGGGTCCTCAACGGCGGCTCTGTTGTCGAGCTATGGTGTCGAAAACATGGTTGTGAACCGGTACCGCTGGCTCGCGAACACACCGCGTGCCCACATCACCAACCAGCGCACCATGGAGGTGCTGCGCGATCTGGGCCGTGCGGTGGAGGCCGAAGCCTACATGCACGCCGCTGAACAGGATTTGATGGGCGAAAACGTCTTCTGTGAAAGCCTTGCGGGGGAAGAGATCGGCCGCATGAAGAGCTGGGGCACGCATCCGCTGTCAAAAGCGGAGCATTTGCTGAGCTCGCCCACATTCATGAACGACCTGCCGCAAACCTTCATGGAACCGCTGCTGTTCAAGACCGCTTGTTCGCGCGGCACGCAAGCGAGGATGAGCACCGAATACCTGCGTCACGAACAGGACGCAGACGGAGTGACGACGACCTGCCTCGATCGGCTCACGGGCAAGGAATTCACCGTCCGGTCGAAGTATCTGGTTGGTGCCGACGGCGGCAATTCCCTCGTGGCGCAGAACGAGGGGCTTGAGATTTCGGGCCAGATGGGTGTTGGCGGCTCGATGAACATCCTCTTCAAGGCGGACCTCAGCAAATACGTCGCGCATCGCCCGTCGGTCCTATACTGGGTCATGCAGCCGGGCGCGAATGTGGGCGGTATCGGCATGGGCCTCGTGCGGATGGTGCGACCGTGGAACGAATGGCTGATTGTCTGGGGCTACGACATCAACGAACCTGCCCCGGTCGTGGATGAAAAGATGGCGACCGATGTGGCACGCCAATTGGTCGGTGATCCGGAGCTTGAGATTGATTTGATCAGTGCGAACACGTGGACCGTGAACAACGCCTATGCGGAAAAGATGTCGTCGGGCCGGGTGTTCATCATGGGGGACGCAGCACACCGTCATCCGCCATCCAACGGGTTGGGCTCCAACACATCCATTCAGGATGCGTTCAATCTCGCCTGGAAACTGGCCTCGGTGGTGAAGGGGCAGGCGGGGGAGCGTCTGCTGGACAGCTATACCGTCGAGCGTGCGCCGATCGCCAAACAGATCGTCACCCGCGCCAACCAGTCCATCGGCGAATTTGGTCCTATCTTTGAGGCACTCGGCATGACCGGCGGCTCGGACATCGAAACGATCAAGGCCAACATGGACAAACGCTGTGGCACGGATGCCGAAGCAGAGGCACAACGCGAGGCCTTGCGCCAGGCGATTGCGTTCAAGAAGTACGAATTCGATGCGCACGGTGTTGAAATGAACCAACGCTATAAATCGGATGCAGTCGTGACCGATGATCAGATGGAGCCTGAATTCGCACTTGATGCGGACCTCCATTATCAGCCCACAACTTGGCCAGGCGCGCGCGTGCCGCATGCGTGGCTGTTTGATGCCGAAGGCAACAAATACTCGACGCTCGATCTGGCAGGGCACGGTGTGTTTACGGTCTTTACAGGGTTGGGCGGCGAGGCTTGGGCAAGGGCAGCAGATACGATTGCCAAAGAGATGGGCATCAATATCGAGGCTCACATCATTGGCCCAAGGCAGACCTATATCGACCATATCGGCGATTGGGCCCGCGCCCGTGAGGTCAGCGATGCCGGTTGCATCATCACCCGACCCGATCAGCACGTCTGCTGGCGCTACGACGGTGCCGCTAACGACGCTGAAGCTGAGTTGCGCCGCGTCTTTTCCCAAATCCTTGCTAAGTGAGGGCATCATGAGCGAGACCGGATATTTCACCGAAGAGAACTCAGCCGAGGTTGTCACAAGCCGCAATGAAAACGCGAAGGACGCGCGTCTGGCAGAGGTGATGGAGGCGATCACCCGGCACCTGCATGCCGCAGTAAAAGAGATCGAGCCGACGCAAGCGGAATGGTTCGAAGCGATCCAGTTCCTCACCTCAGTCGGTCACATGTGCAATGATTGGCGGCAGGAATTCATTTTGCTGTCGGACGTCTTGGGCGTTTCAATGCTGGTGGATGCGATCAACAACCGCAAACCGTCGGGCGCGTCTGAAAGCACTGTTCTGGGCCCGTTCCACGTGGAGGACGCGCCTGAGCTGCCGATGGGATCGGACATATGCCTTGATCAAAAGGGTGAGCCGATGTTGGTGAAGGGCCGTATCCTCGACACCGAAGGCAACCCGATTCAGGCGGCGAAAATCGACGTCTGGCAGGCCAATGATGAAGGCTTCTATGATGTGCAACAAAAGGGCATCCAGCCCGATTTCAACCTGCGTGGCGTGTTCCGCACCGGGCCGGATGGCAGTTATCATTTCAAGGGGGTCAAGCCGAAGTTCTATCCGATCCCCGATGATGGTCCGGTGGGCCAGATGCTTGCCAAGCTGGGGCGGCACCCGTACCGGCCCGCGCACCTGCACTACATCCTTGAGGCGGATGGGTTCGAGACTCTGGTGACCCACATCTTCGATCCGGACGATCCTTACATCCACTCTGACGCGGTGTTCGGCGTGAAGAAAAGCCTGCTCGCCAAATTCGATCTGGTGGAGGACGCGGACCGGATCAAAGCCGCCGGGTTTGACGGCCCCTATTACGAGGTCGTGCACGACTTTGTGCTGGCCCCTGCGACATGACCCGACCCTGTATCATCTGCGTGGCGATCACCGGCTCGTTGCCGAGGAAAGCGAACAATCCGGCGGTGCCCATCACCGTCTCGGAGCAGATCGAAAGCACCCAAGAGGCATTTGAGGCCGGGGCAACGATCTGTCACGCCCATGTCCGCAACGATGATGAGACGCCCTCAAGCGATCCTGACAAATTTGCCCTTCTGAAAGAGGGTCTTGAGACGTATTGCCCGGGAATGATCATCCAGTTCTCAACAGGAGGACGTTCGGGGGCTGGCAAGGCGCGCGGTGGGATGCTGCCGCTGCGCCCTGACATGGCGTCGCTGTCGGTTGGATCCAACAACTTCCCGACACGGGTCTACGAGAACCCGCCCGATCTGGTGGACTGGCTCGCCTTGGAAATGCTGGCCTATGACATCAAGCCCGAGGTTGAGGCGTTCGATTTGTCCCACATCTTCAAGGCCGCGCAAATGTTCAAAGACGGGCAGATCGCGGAAACGCCGTATGTCCAGTTCGTGATGGGTGTCAAAAACGCCATGCCTGCGGACCGTGACGTCTTTGATTTCTACGTCCAAACGGTGCGCCGCCTTTTCGGGGACGAGGCGCATTGGTGTGCTGCAGGTATCGGGGCCTCACAAGTGACGCTGAACGAATGGGCCATCTCAAACGGGGGTCATGCTCGCACGGGGCTTGAGGACAATGTCAGGCTCGACAAGACGACGCTCGCCCCTTCGAATGCCGCGCTGGTGCGGCGCACGGTCGAGCTGTGTGAGAGGTATGAGCGGCCTGTGGCAACGCCCGAGCAAGCGCGAGGGATGTTGGGTCTGCGCAGCGGTTAGATGCGGGGTCAATCGCCTGCGTCGGTTCCTTGCAGTAGACTTGCAAGCGCAGACGCCGCTTCCTCAAGCAAGGCACTGTAGCTCAATAATTTGTCGAGGCTGATCCGCTGGACCGGCGCATGGACTGAAATCGTCGCAACCAAGCGATGTTGATCGTCCAGAATGGGCCGGGCGATTGCGGTCATGCCAGACATGAATTCTTCATTGTCCGTCGACAGGCCACGCTTTCTGATCCTCAAAACCTCAGCTTTGATGTCATCCGGTGCGGTCAACGTTTTCGCAGTATATTGCTCAAGATTTGCCGCATCGAGGTAGCGGTGCAAATGAGAGGGACGGAGCGACGACAAATAGGCTTTGCCTGACGCAGTGCAGTGCAGCGGAACGCGCGTACCCACCGGCAACTGGATGCGCAGCGGCCACTTTGTTTCGACCCGGTCGAGATAGACCATCTCATCCCGGTCCGGGATGGCGAGGTTGCAGGTCTCGCCGATCTCCTCAGACAGCCGCGTCATGATGGCCCGCCGCGCCGTCCGGACATTGAGCGCGGACATCGCATTGGCGGCCATCCGCCGCGTCCTGCGTCCGGGGGCAAAAGATCGTCCATCAATATCCCGTTGCAGGAACCCTTCATCTTCGAGGGTTTTGAAGAGCCTGTGGATCGTGGGTTTGGGCAGGCCAAGCTCGGCGTTGATCTCAGACG
>JBCBCS010000014.1:0-31329 GCA_038530475.1 Pseudomonadota bacterium | reverse complement strand
GATGATGACGGCAACCACGAAGACCTTCAACATTGCCGGTTCCCATATTGGCAATGTGATCATTGATGACCCGGACCTTCGGGCACGGTTTGCGGGCCGCATGGCGGCCCTTGGGATGTCTCCGAATTCCTTTGGGCTGTTCATGGCCACTGCTGCCTATTCCCCGGACGGGGCCGCATGGGTCGATGAACTTCGGGCATATCTGAATGGCAATCGGCAGCTGTTTGATAATACGGTCAACGCAATTCCGGGTTTGGCGTCCATGCCGCTTGAGGCGACATACCTTGCCTGGGTCGATTTCTCAGGCACCGGTATGTCCCGTCAGGACTTCACCAATCGGGTTCAGAGCGACGCCAAAATTGCAGTCAATCATGGCCCGACGTTTGGCAAAGGCGGCGAAGATTTCCTACGTTTCAATTTCGCCGCGCCCCGCGCCCAGGTGCAGGACGCGGTTGAGCGATTGGCGCAAGCTTTCGCTGATTTGCAGTAGTTTAGCGGCCGAGCAATGCGATCGGAGCGTCGTCGGGACGCTCAAAATCTAGCGGGGCTCCATCAACCGCCGAGGTGTTGCGCTTGAATTCGTAGATCATGCGATGACCATCAGCCTCAGACGCAACGATGAGGCACTGGCTCAAGTGACGGGCGCCGTCATAGATATCGACAAGGCCCCGCAGGTTAGGTGCCGTCATGCGGTCAAGCACGAAGCCCTCCGGCAACAAGCGCAGGATCGGATGGCTGGCACCATCGACTTCGATCCTCAACCGTGCGGCCCGCTTCGCAGCCTTGCGCTGCGCAGAATGCAGTTCATTCCAGATCGATTGCGGCAAGCTTTCAATCATATGACGTCTCCAATCCCAAAACGCCTCCCCGAAAGGTTAAGATGACCTGCAGAGACGTAGCGTCAAGGAAACGATCAAAATATTGAAGTTATGTAAAATTTCTGCGTCTATCTCTCAACCACAGGGCGTAAAACGTGCGGTTTCGTCGGATCGTAGAGCGCTGAATCTGGGAATCCGTTATTATCGGCCAAGGCTGGACCCACGAGAATCAGTGCCGTTCGAGTGATCTTCGCCGCGCGAACTTTCTCTCGGATGTTCGACAGCGTGCCGCGCAGGATCAGCTGATCGGGCCAACCGACACGGTAGACCACCGCTACAGGACATTCCTCACCGTAATGGGGCGCAAGGACGCGCTCAATCTCTCGCAGGGCGCGGATGCCAAGGTGGATCGCCAGCGTCGTCTTGGTGCGCGCGAAATTCTCAAGCGTCTCACCCTCCGGCATGCCGGTCGATTTCATCGACATGCGGGTGAGGATGATCGATTGCGCGACTTCCGGGATGGTCAGTTCTTGCCCCAGCGCCGCAGCAGCGGCTGTGTAGGCGGGCACACCAGGCACGATTTCATACTCAATTCCGTCCGCTTTAAGCCGCCTGATCTGCTCAGCGATGGCCCCATAAAGCGATGGATCACCGGAATGGACCCGCGCCACGTCCTGCCCCGCATCACGCGCTTTCAGGATCTCGGCATGCGTATCGTCAAGCGTCATGGGGGCCGTGTCCATCACCGTGGCGCCCTCGGGTGCGATCGCAACCACCTCAGCCGGAACCAGCGATCCCGCATACAGACAGACCGGACAGGCCTCAATCAACCGGGCTGCCTTGAGCGTCAAGAGCTCAGGGTCACCGGGACCTGCGCCGATAAAATAGACCTTCATTTCACTTCCTTTTCAGGCAGATACGGATCATTGCGTTTCTCAACGAGGTCACCGTCGATCTTGCGGGCATAACCGCGGGGCGTGAACATGCGCGGCCCCTCACCCAGTTGGGCCAGCCGCGTGTTGGATGAGCCCACGAGGACGACGGTGAGCATGTCCACCTCGTCCACCTCAAGCTCATCAAGGCGGCGATAGCGCACGTGTTCCGTTGGGCGACCAAGGTTGGTGGCCAGCATCACGGGTGTGTCAGCTGGCCGGTGCTGCAACAGGATATCCCGCCCCTCAGCCAGCAAGGTGCGCCGCGTTTTTGAGACAGGGTTGTAGAATGCAATCACGAAATCGCCCTCAGCCGCGGCTTTCAAACGGCGCAAAATGTCGTCCCGGGGCGTTAACAGATCGCTGAGCGAGATGGTGCAGAAGTCGTGGCCCAAAGGCGCACCCGCCCGGGCTGCCGCTCCTTGCAGTGCGCTGACACCCGGGGAGCAGACGACCTCAACCCGGCGGGCAGCGTCGGTGACACCCTCTTGATCCGCTGGACGATCAAGCAGTTCAAACACCAAAGCGCCCATCGCATAGATGCCTGCGTCACCGGAACACACCAGCGCAACGTTCTTGCCTTGCGCGGCCTGTTCGAGCGCATAGCGACAACGTGCCTCTTCCCCGCCCAACGGAAAGTCGCTGCGGGTCTTGCCCGCGGCAAGAGGTCCAAGAAGATCAATATACAATCCGTAACCAACAAGTTCTTCCGCATTTGCGACAAATCTGGATACTTCCGGCGTCCGCCACGTCGATTGTCCCGGGCCGATCCCAACGATGGAAAGTCGCCCCCGCACGCGGCCGCGCAGCTCAGAAATAGGAGACGGCGCGAGACTCAGCGCAGCCGTCGCCATCTCTGTCTTTAGCTTCGGGTGTGAGAGTGTGGCGTCTGGCCCCGCTGCCGCGAGCGACGCATTTTCGGCCACGCCGTGGGTGGCAACTTCGGCAAAAACAATGTCGGACGGATGAACGCTGCGCGCGGTCTCCGCCTCAAGCTCCTCGGCCGTAAAGAACCGTAACGGCACGCCCAGATGCGCAGACAGCGCCTGCATCGCGGGCTCATCCGCCTTAAGGTCAATCGTTGCAATGCATTTGATTGCTTTGGGCGTGATGTCCGCCTGAGCAAGGATTCCATCAACCAGCGCAATCATCTCGTCCGGGGGGCAATTGCGGGCACATCCGACGCCAAGGGTGTAAAGCTGCGGCGCAAAATGCAGCGTCGTGTCGTTTGAAATCGACATGCGTTTCGCGGACGAAACGAGCGTTGCGGCGTCGCCGTCGGGCACGTCTTTCAACCACTCCGCAAAATTTACGGCCTCGCCGAGTTGTTTTGCACCCCCACCGCCCAGCAGAGCAGCCATCGTCGTTTTGGCGTTTTCAGGGTTAACCAGCGCCCAACCGGCGGGAGGCTCATCAAGGGCAATCCCAAGCGCAATGTCGCCCGCCGTTGTAACAGCGGCAGTTGCGTCGAGCGCCTCTGCGACCCGTTTGGCAAGGCGATTGGCGCCGCGATGCCCACCAAGAAGAGGCACGACGACGGAGCCATCATCGGCCACGGAGAGCACCGGAGGTTCAGCTGTTTTGTCGGCGAGCATCGGAGCCACTGCGCGGATCAAAATGCCTGAGGCGCAGACGCCGATGATTGGCGTTCCAGCGGCAAACAAATCTCGGGCATGATCAAGAGCGTTGGCAAAGAACACATCCGCTTTCTCCACCCGTCCGTCCCGTCCATGGACAGGGCAATCCAACATGGCCGCGATGCGGTGGGCCATGGGCTCGCCCGACGACGAGACCGCGAGGACAACCGGTTTCAGAGCCATTTCTAAAGCCATGGATCGGCATCCTTTGTGAGCAAGATCATCGAAAAATAAGGCGCCTTTTCCGGCGCTTGTGAGAGGGGCAGGACCACCTCTTCAGGCAATGAGGCGCGTTCGATGTAGGTGGCTTTATCGGTCAGACCGAGGGCCTCGATCACGGCGCGAATTTTGGGCAAGTGGCGTCCGACTTTCATGATCGCCACGGCCTCGGCCCCGGCGATCCGGTCGCGCAACTCGGCTTCCTGCATTGGACCGGGGAGGATCGTGAGGCGTTCGTTCCGCGCCACAAGGGGCCGTTTCGCCGCCGCGGCGCAGGCGGTGACGGAGGTGACACCGGGAATGATCTCAACCTCAAACTCTGGTGTTAACCGGGCGTTCACATACATGAAAGATCCGTAAAAGAACGGGTCCCCTTCACACAACATCACGACATTTTCGCCTGTTTTCAGGATCTTGGCAATTTCAGCCGCGCCAAGATCGTACGCCTTTTGCGCGGGCTCCCGCGCGACAGTCATGGGGACGTCGAGGCGAATCTCACGGGCGGCCTCTGGGATGAGGTCTGCGGCGATGGCACGGGCAAAGCTGTCGCCCCCTGCGAGCGATGGATAGGCGATTGTCGTTGCAGACCGTATAGCCTCCGCTGCTTTTTGAGTGATTAATCCCGGGTCTCCCGGGCCGAGGCCAACGCCGATCAAAGTTCCGCTCATCGCTTCACAAGGCTCCACTGCGTGACCGGCATCGACGGTCGCCAGCCTGAGAAATTGCCCACTGGTTCAGCCCGGTGAATCTGCAGTCTGACGAGGTCCCCGCCGTGTTTTGCGTGCAATGCAATCAACTGCGCTTCGCTTTCCAGTGTGACCGCGTTTGCAACCAATCGGCCGAGAGGGCGCAAGGCCGCCCAGGCGGCGTCAAAGGTCTCTTCCGACAAACCGCCCCCGATAAAGACCGCATCCGGGGCTTCAAGGTTTTCAAGGGCTTGCGGGACTGAACCGTCGATCAAATCAAGCTTTGGCGTGCCAAGGGCCAACGCGTTTTCAGCCGCCATCGCCCGCCTGTCTGCGCGGGGTTCGATGCCAATGGCGCGGGCATACCGCGCCGCCCGCATCCACTCAATCGCGACCGATCCGCAGCCGGTGCCGATATCCCACAAGAGCGCGCCGCGCATCGGCATCAACTTCGCCACGGTGGCCGCGCGGACCTCTTGTTTGGTCATCGTGCCATCGGATTGGAAGAGGTTGTCCGCCAGGCCCGGCACGCGTGGGATCAGAGCCGCGTCGGGGGCGGCGAGGCAGTCGATGCAGAGTGTGTTGAAGGCGGGCACATTATGGGACCAGCCGTCGGCGGTGCCATCAAACCGCTGTTCTTTCTCACCGCCCATCGCGGCGAGCACCGTCAGCGTGGAGCCGCCATAACCCCTCTGGGTGAGGAAGTCCGCAATCTGGGCCGGCGTTTCCGCCCCAGTCGTCAGCACGATAAGCCTCTGATTGGGTTGAATAAACGCGATCATCTGCTCAACCGGGCGGCCATGTACGGTGAGCGTTTCGACATCTGCAAGGGACCAGCCCATACGGGCCGCGGCGAGTTGGAAGGCGCTGAGTTGCGGATGAAAGACGATCTCATCCGGGGGGATAGCGCGCCCGATCCGGGCGCCCACGGAAAACCACAGCGGATCGCCCGTCACCAACACCACAACACGCTGTCCTTTCAAGGACTTAAGCGTATCGATCATCGCGTCGAAGGGCGAAGGCCAAGCGATGCGTTCGGCGGTCACGGCATCGGACAGCGTGTGGTGGCGGTCGCCGCCAACGATGACGTCGGCGGCTTCGACGATGGTGCGGGTGGCAGGTGTCAGACCGTCCAGCCCATCCTCTCCAATTCCGACAATATGCAGCCATGGCAAGGGGTTAGACATTGCAAAACCCCTGCAGTTGGCAAACGTATGGCTCGCGTATGGCTCGTGTATGGCTGGGGGCCAACTTATTTCTAAGCATCTGAAACCTCTGGCAAACCTGCCGATAACGCATTGACAGCGGCCGATGCCATCGCCGATCCGCCCTTGCGCCCGCGCAACGCCACAAAGTCGCATCCGCGCGGGTTGGCGGCCAGTTCGGCCTTTGATTCCGCAGCGCCCACGAAGCCCACCGGAAAGCCCAGGATCACACCCGGCTTCGGGAACCCTTGGTCGATCAATTCGAGGAGGTGGAACAATGCCGTGGGGGCGTTGCCGATCGCGACAATCGCGCCGTCGATGTGAGGCTCCCACAGCTCAACCGCGGCTGCGGACCGGGTGTTGCCGATGGATTTGGCGTGGTCCGGGACGCGGGGGTCATTGAGGGTCACGATGACCTCATTCCCTGCGGGCAAGTAGCGGCGGATGATCCCCGCGCCGACCATTTCGCAATCGCACAGCACCGGCGCGCCGGATTGCATCAGCGCAGCGCCTGTGCGGGCCGCGTCTGGGCTGTAGGCCAACCGGTCCGCGATCTCGATCATCCCGCAGGAATGGATCAGCCGCGTGATCAGCGGATGCATATCGTTCGCAAACCGGTCAAGCCGGGCTTCCTTCGCGACGGTGGCAAAGCTTTGGGCGTAGATGGCCTTGGGATCGGTTTCGTAGGGGCGCATGGGATCGTCGGGCGGTCAGGCTGGGGCCTCTTCGGTGTCTTCGGCATCCTCATCCGACGCCTCGGCGTCGTCTTCGGCTTTTTTGCGCCCACCCCAGAGCGCGATGGCCCCGGCGATGGCGATGCCACCCAAAGCGATCCAGTGGCCGTGGCCGCCAACCTCAGCCAGATGGCCAATATGGGCAAAAGCGGGCGTCGCGCCCAAAGCCAAGGTGAATGTGAGTGTGATCCGCATATTGGTCCTCCGGTCCGGTGTTGTTCAGAGAGCCGCGGGGCGCGGATGGGACGATGTGCGGGCGGGTCCCCTGTTTGGGTCGACCGGAAGCGCACCTACCTCTCTGGCCTTGCTCAGGCGTCGTCTGGGGCGGTTTGATCACGACAGGATGGGCAGGGCAACAGAAGAAACGGCGTCTTCGGGTCCGGTGGCGACGCCGGACAGCGACACAGCATGTGCGGTGGCGCACGATGGCTGCGCCAGCATGGGCGTAGGCGCATGTGTAAACGATGACTAGGTTGCAGTCCAAGCAAGGACAGGAGGCCCGGTATGGGACAGTTGGTTGACGGCGTTTGGCATGACGTCTGGTACGACACCAAGAGCACGGGCGGCGCGTTCAAGCGCACAACCGCCAAGTTCCGCAATTGGATCACACCGGACGGGTCGGCTGGCCCATCGGGCGAAGGTGGATTTGAGGCGGAAAGTGGCCGCTACCATTTGTACGTGTCCTATGCCTGCCCGTGGGCGCACCGGACGCTGGTGTTCCGCAGGCTGAAGGGCCTTGAGGATCATATCAGCATCAGTGCGGTGCATCCCGACATGTTGTCAGACGGCTGGACCTTTGAGACGGACGAGCACGGCGCGACCGGCGACACGCTCTATGGTCTGCCCTTTGCCCGCGACATCTACACCAAGGCGGTGCCGGACGTGTCGGGCCGCGTCACCGTGCCGATTTTGTGGGACAAAGAACGCGAAACGATTGTGAGCAACGAAAGCTCTGAAATCATCCGTATGTTCAATTCGGCCTTTGATGGGATCACCGGCAACACAGACGATTACTGGCCGGAAGAGATGCGCGATGAGATCGAAGAGGTGAACGCTCGGATTTACGACACCGTGAACAATGGCGTTTACAAGTCCGGCTTCGCGACCTCTCAGGAGGCGTATGAAGCTGCCGTGTATCCGCTTTTTGACAGCCTTGACTGGCTGGAAGAGCGGCTTTCGACGCGTCGGTATCTGATGGGCGACCGCCTGACCGAGGCCGATTGGCGGCTGTGGACGACGCTGGTGCGGTTCGACGCGGTCTATCACCTTCATTTCAAGTGCAACCGAAAGCGGATCGTGGATTACCCCAACCTTTGGGCGTATACGAGGGAGCTGTATCAAGTGCCGGGCGTCGCCAAGACGGTGAACATGGCGCATATCGTGCGGCACTATCACTACAGCCACGAATCGATCAATCCGCACCGGATCATCCCGATTAATCCCGTGCTCGATTTCGAAGCGCCCCACGGGCGCGACGATCTGCGCGTTGCGGCAGAGTAAGGCGGCTTGAAGCCGCGTCGTTAATCGGGTTCATGTGGGCGGACCATTTGACAAGGGCCGCCCCATGACCGTTTCACCGACCACCCCCACATGGATCACCGTCTGCGACACCTGCAAACGCGCGGGATGGGAGGAGACGGGGATGGAACAGACGGACGGAGAAAAGCTCGCTGCTTTGGTCGAGGCCGCCGCGACGACCGCGGACGCTGTCCGCACCCGCCGCGTGTCGTGCACTATGGGCTGCGACCGGGCCTGCAACATCACGGTGCAGGCGGCGGGAAAGATCAACTATTCGCTTGGGACCTTTGAGCCGACCGAAGACGACGCCGAAGCGATTGTCGAATATGCCAGCAAACATGCCGCATCCGAAACCGGGCAAGTGCCTTATCGCGAATGGCCGCAGAGCGTGAAGGGGCACTTCGTCAGCCGTCATCAGCCGCTGCCCGAATGAGCAACGGGCGCGACCATGGTGGCGGCCTTGACGCCGCTGTGGCCGCTTATGGCGGTGATAGAAGCGAGTGGCTGGACCTGAGCACCGGGATCAACCCGGTGCCTTATGCGGTTGGCGAGGTCGAGGCAGAGGCGTGGACTGCCCTGCCAGATCAGGGCGCGATGGACCGGTTGTTGGCGGCGGCGCGGACATTCTGGGGAGTGCCGGACGACGCCGAAATCGTGGCGGCGGGGGGCGCGTCAGCGATCATCGCTGCCCTGCCATTTCTGGGCGAAGGCACCGGTGGCGTACACATCCCTGAACCGACCTATAATGAACACAAGGGCGCGTTCGCCGCATCTACTCATTGGAGTTTTCACGACCATGGCGATGTCGATGCGGCTGTGTTCGTTCATCCAAACAACCCTGACGGACTGCTTTGGCCGGGATCTGTCATGGGCGGGCGCGAGCTGACCGTGATCGACGAGAGCTTTTGCGATGTCATCCCCGACCAATCCCATATCGACCGCGCGGAGGATCAGGGCATTCTGATCCTCAAAAGCTTTGGGAAGTTCTGGGGATTGGCGGGATTGCGGCTGGGATTTGCAATCGGGCGGCGTGAGACGCTGTTCCCGCGTCAATTCTATAAAGGGGAAGATTTGGGGCCCCGTCCGAGCCTTCCGGATCTGCTCGGACCTTGGGCGGTCGCAGGTCCAGCGCTTGAGATCGGCGCGCGCGCTTTGACCGATGCTGCTTGGGCGAACACTACCAGAGCGCGGCTGGCGGCGGATGCGGCGCGGCTTGATGCGCTTGTCGGCTGGCGCTTGGTGGGCGGTACAGACCTGTTTCGGACCTATGAGGTTCCGGATGCGGCGGCAATGCAGGACAAGTTGGCACAGGGCCATGTCTGGAGCCGGATTTTTCCCTATACGAAGACGTGGATCAGGCTCGGCCTGCCTGCCCCGGACCGGTGGGACCAGCTTGAGGCGGCGCTCTGATGGCGGTCGCGCTGGCGATGCTGCTGGACGCGTTGCTGGGGGAGCCGCGTTGGCTGTGGTCGCGCCTGCCCCATCCGGCGGTCCTGATGGGCCGCTGCGTCGCCTGGGCCGACAAGGTGTTCAACGTCAACGGCTATGTCGGCGGCATCGTCGCCGTCGCGGTGCTGGTGGTCGGTGCAGGCGTTCTGGGATGGCTGCTCGCTTTGCTGCCCGGCTGGTGGGTTGAGGTGCTCGTGGGTGCAGTCTTGCTGGCCCAGCGCAGCCTTGTGGAACATGTGCAGGCGGTGGGCGATGCGCTGCGGTTATCGCGCAGCGATGGTCGGAGCGCTGTGGCGATGATCGTGGGCCGCGACGTGCGCGACATGGACAGCCCGGCGGTGGCGCGGGCCGCGATTGAGAGCGCGGCTGAAAACCTCAGCGACGGCGTGATTGCGCCTTTGTTCTGGTTCCTTTTGGCGGGGTTGCCCGGGTTGCTCATCTACAAGATCGTCAACACCGCCGACAGCATGATCGGCTACCGGACGCCCAAATATGAGCGGTTTGGATGGGCGGCAGCACGGCTTGATGATGTGCTCAATTGGGTGCCGGCGCGGCTCACCGCTCTGCTGATCTGGGTGGTCGCGCCGACCCGTGCCCCGATGCACGCGATCCGGCGCGATGCGGCGCTGCACCGTTCGCCCAATGCGGGATGGCCAGAGGCGGCGATGGCGCCCGCACTCGGCGTCGCCCTGTCGGGGCCGCGCTCCTACGAAGGGGAGATGCGGGACTTCCCCTGGGTCCACCCCGACGGCCGCCGCGATGCGGGGCCAAACGACATTGACGCCGCCGTCGGTATGTTGTGGCGGACGTGGGGATTGTCGTTGGCCGGTGTTCTGGTGATTGCGCTGCTCTGACGGTCCGCTAGTCTGGTCCAAATCGCCTTTTCGGGAGCCTTTATGATCCGTTCATTGACATTTGCATTTACCATCTGCGCCAGCCCCCTGATCGCTCAGACCTGCGGTGGCAGCTGGTCGTCCTTCAAAGCCAACGTGGTCGAAGAGGCTGTCTCAATGGGGCTAGAGCGGGAGGTGGCAGAGCAATTCATGGCCGGCGCTCGTCAGGATGAAGCGGTGCTGCGCGCTGATCGCGCCCAGGGCGTGTTCCAGCGGGATTTCATCGATTTCTCTCGCAGACTTATATCAAATAACCGCATTCAGAACGCCCAAGCACAGTCACAACGTCAAGATGCCATATTTGATCGCATTGAGGCTGAGCTTGGCATTCCGCGTGGAGTATTGCTGGCCTTTTGGGCGTTTGAAACGGATTTCGGTGCGGTTCAAGGGGATTTCAATACGCGTGACGCGCTGGTGACACTGGCGCATGATTGCAGGCGGCCTGAACTCTTCCGCCCACAGATTTTTGCCGCGATGGAGCTGTTTGCCCGCGGCGATTTCAATCCCGACACCACCACAGGCGCCTGGGCCGGAGAGATCGGGATGGTGCAGATGCTGCCCGGTGACATTATCGAGAACGGCCGCGACGGGGATGGCGACGGACAGGTGAGCCTGAAGACCTCACCACCAGATGCGCTGCTTTCCGGCGCGTCGGTGTTGGCGTCGCTCGGCTGGCGACCGAATGAACCGTGGTTGCAAGAGGTGAACGTGCCCGCCGAGATGGATTGGTCCCTGTCCGGCACTGAGACGCGTTTGATGACGTCCGATTGGGGCGCAATGGGTGTCACGGCGCGAGAGGGCGATTTGCCCGATCTGCCCGCTTCGCTGATCTTGCCGATGGGGCGGAATGGGCCGGCCTTCCTCGCCTATCCCAACTTCGACGTCTATTTCGAATGGAATCAGTCCTTCGTTTATGTGCTGACGGCGGCCTATTTCGGCACCCGGCTGGAGGGCGCACCAGTCTACAACGCGGGCAACCCCAGCCCCGGCCTGTCGGGCGATCAGATTGAACAGCTTCAGACCAAGCTTGAGGCACGCGGCTACGATGTGGGCGGCGTGGACGGCATTCTGGGCGCCAAGACACGGGCTGCCATCCAGGACGAACAGCAGCGGCTGGGGCTGCCTGCGGATGCGTGGCCGACCCTCGGTCTTTTGAACGCATTGTGATGAAATGGGGCGTCTGCACAACGGCGAAGGCGCCCCTGCCCCAGCTTCTGGCCTTTGTGGCGTGGCACAAGCATCTGGGCGCGGACAACATCTGGGTGCATCTGGATGACGCCGACCCTGTCTCGGCCAATGTGTTGGGACAAATTGACGGCGTCACGCCGGTGCTGTGCGATGACGCCTACTGGGCCGTCAAAGGCGACCGCCCCCGCAGACAGGAACCGCGCCAATCTTACAATGTGCAACGCGTCTATGGACTGACGTACTTGCCGTTTCTGGCCCATGTGGACGTCGACGAATACATCCTGCCCTCCCGTCCTGTGGCGGACATTCTGGACGATTTTAAAAGCAGTGACCCCTATATCAGCATGCGCCCGGCAGAGGCGCTGCATGACGCCGACCTGCCCGATGACATCTTCACCGCACGTCAGTTTCGCCTGCCCTTTCCACCCAAGATGCCAGACGTTCAGAAACGAGCCGTTCTCGGGGAATTTGCTGAGGTGCTGCCGCGCAATGTTCTCAGCCATCAGGTGGGCAAAGCGATCTTTAGAACAGGGCTCGCAGGGTTCAAACCGAAGCTCCATGCGGGCACGTGGGAGGGCGAGGATCACATCCGCGTCGGCAAACACCCGGAGCTGTTGGTGCTGCATTTTCACGCCCAGAACCGCAAAGAATGGCACGCGGCACTGCCGCACCGGGTCAGGGACGGGGCATATCGATTCAATGAGCCCTTGGCGGCGTATCTCGGGGGAGCGACACAAGAAGAAGTTGAGCGGTTCTACGACCACACCCAAGTGGCACAAGAACCGCTCTTGTCGGCTTTGGACGCGCATGGCCTTCTGGTCGAAGCTGAGTTGCGGCTGAAAGAGAAGGTTGAGGCGCTGTTCTAGCGGATTTCGCGCACCGGATACCGCTGCCCGTCATCCGTGAGAAGGGTCAGACGCCCATTGGACAGAACGAACATATCGCAGCGCTCTGCTCCGCTCTCAAACGCGATGCAGATGACGTTGTCCGTGACCGCATAAGTGCCGGGCCAGATGCCGCTGCCGTTGGCCTCTGAATAAGTCCACGCATAGGTGCCGTCGCTGTTGTAGCGTGACACGCCGTCGTCAAAATAAATCAGGTCCCGGTCGTGAATTTGTGCGGTCAGCGCCTCGGCATCTGGCAGAGTGTCGGTGCTGCGAATTGAGAAGTCCTGAGCGAGCGCTGGCGCAGTAATCAGGGCGAGCAAAGTGGCAATTACATGTTTCATGACCCAAACGTAGCATCCTCCATGCGCGTGGCACGTCACATTGAGGTGTGAGCGGTGTGAAAGCCTGCTACGCTGCAACTGCTAACGTGGAGGAGGATCGTATGTGGCGGATTTTCGGGGTTTTTCTTGGGTTCTGGGTCAGCGGTGCCGCCGCACAGGATGCGGACCTCACAATTGAGGTGCGTGGCGACCTGCTGGAACATGGCGGTGTCGTTGAAGTGATCGCTTTGACGGATCGCTATGCGCAGGTGTTTCTGCCCTATCCCGAGGCCGGCAGCTACGCCTACCGCTTTGTCCCGGATGGAAGCCAACCGGACCGCGCAGGATTGGACAGGTTTCGGACCGAAGCCCTGACCATCGGTGGCCGGGACGTCGACGGGGTGGAGGGCGACATGCGCCGCATCCGGGTGTTCCCGTTTGAGGAATATGGCGGAGCGGACGACGCGACCCGCACGTCTGCCGCATGGGGCGAGACGCAAGCCTTTGCGGACGTGCCCCCCGCGAACCATTGGGGCGCGCGGGCTTTGCCTTGGGTGTTTGATACGTTCGGGGATCGCCGGACGGTGGGCTTGATCTGCGGGATGCAGGGTGCTGTTGAGGTCTGTACGCCGGACCCTGCCGACACGCTGTTGATGGAGGCGCTGTGGTGGAGATCGATTGCGGAAGGGCGGTTGGAACGATTGCGGAATAATGCGTTGCGCGATTGCTATGATGGCGGCGGATTGCTTGGCCGGCCCAGCCGATGCGAGGCTGTCGCAGGGGATGGCTGGCCGACGTACCAGCCCGCTGATTAGGCCCTTAGGCCACCAGCGTCTCAGCCGCCTTCAGGTCAACGCTCACCAACTGGCTGACGCCCTGTTCGCCCATTGTTACACCGAACAAACGATCCATCCGGGACATGGTCACCGCGTGGTGCGTGATGATCAGGAACCGGGTGTCGGTGCGGCGTGTCATCTCGTCCAGCAGGTCACAGAAGCGGGTGACGTTGGCATCGTCCAGCGGCGCATCAACCTCGTCGAGCACACAGATCGGCGCGGGATTGGCAAGGAACACCGCAAAGATCAGCGCCAGCGCCGTCAACGTCTGTTCGCCGCCTGACAGCAGCGACAACGTGCTGAGTTTTTTGCCCGGTGGCTGGCACATGATCTCAAGCCCGGCTTCAAGCGGGTCGTCGGATTCGACCAGAACCAGCTTTGCCTCACCGCCGCCAAAGAGGTGCTTGAACAGCGTGCCGAAGTTTTCGTTCACCTGCTCAAACGCCGTCAGCAGACGTTCGCGCCCCTCTTTGTTGAGGTTGGCGATGCCGGTGCGCAGCGCCTTGATCGCCTCTTCGAGGTCGGTTTTTTCCTTCAGCAGGCTGTCATGTTCTTCCTGCACCTCGCGGGCGTCTTCCTCAGCCCGCAGGTTCACCGCGCCCAGCGCGTCACGCTGTCGCTTGAGACGGTTGACGTCATTCTCGATCGCCTCGGAGGCGGGCATCTTGTCGGGGTCAACGTCGAGCTGTTCAAGCAGCGCGTCAGGCGTGGTATCCTGCGCCTCGCGGATGCGTTCGGCGGCATAGTCCACGGTTTCGCGGGCCGCATCGGCGCGGGCTTCGGACCGGGCGCGGGCTTCGCGGGCCTCGGACGCGGTGCGTTCGGCGTCGCGTTCGGCGGCGGTGGCTTCCCGCAGGGCGCTTTCGGCTTCCGCCAGCACGTCGGCTGCGGATTTGCGACGCGTTTCAGCCTCGTCGATGGCATCCGCCAACTCCTCGCGCTTGGCGGCGATGTCGGCGGGGGCGGTCATGGCCTCTTGCAGCTCCGCCTCGGAGTCGGTCTTCCGCTCAACCAGTTCGGCAGAGCGTTTGTTTGCCGTTTCAAGCCGGTGCTTCCAGCCAGAGATTTCCTTGGTGATTTCCTGCGACCGCTTGGTCCGGGCCTCACCCTCGCGGCGGATTTCGTCATAGCCCGACCGCTTGGCCATCATCGTCATCCGCGCGGCTTCAACGGTCATTTTGACGTCTTCGACGGCGGCGCGGGCATCATCGAGGTTGGCAAGGCCTTTGGCGGTCGCCTCAGCCTCGGTCAGGGCCTTGCGGGCGGCCATCGCCTCTTCTTCGTGGCGGGTCACGGCGAGGCCGCTGCTTTCGAGCTTGCCTTCGGCCAGGTTGCGGTCAGCCTCGGCGCGGCTGAGCGCGCGGTTGGCGTCGGCGACGGCGGTGTCGGCGGCGCGGCGGGCGTCGCGCGCGGCGCGGTCGGCCTCGCTCAGCTCAGCCAGTCGTTTGGTGAGCATATCATGCGCCGCAACCATGCCATCGGCCTTGGCCATGGCATCGTTAAGGTCTTTCTTGAGCCCTTCGAGACGGTTGAGCTGTTGCAGCCGCAAGGCCGCCGCTGACGGCGCATCCTCTGCCGCGGCGCGGAACCCGTCCCAGCGCCACAGATCGCCATCAACGGATACAAGCCGCTGACCGGGCGCGAGGTCTTTTTGAAGGCGCGGGCCATCGGCGGCATCGACAAGGCCGACCTGCCCCATGCGGCGCACCAGCACTTCGGGCACAGAGACATAATTGGTGAGCGCCTTGACCCCCGACGGCAGCGCTTGCGGATGCGGATAGCCGGGCAAAGCGACCCAACCAGAGCCCATATCGGGCGTCACGGCAGGCGCCTTGAGGTCATCGGATAGCGCAGCCCCCAGTGCCTTTTCGTAGCCGCCTTCGACCCGCAACTGATCGAGGATTTGAGATCCTTCAGAACTGTCCCGGTCCACCAGCTTGGCTAAAGCCGCCGTCTCTGCTCGCAGCGCGTTCACCTCCCCCTCGGCCTCGGACCGTTGCGCGCGGGCCTCCGCCTCACGCGACTGGGTGTCGGCGCGGGCGGCCTCAGCCTCTTGCAGGACGGTTTCGGCCTTTTCGGCGGTGGTGCGGGCCGTGGCCTCATCGGCTTGGGCGCGTTCGAAATCGGTGGCGGCCCGGTCCAATGCGGCCTGTGCTTCGGCCTTGGTGGCCAAGGCGCGTTGGGCGTCTGCCTCGTTCTTTTCCAGCGTCTTGCGATAGTCATCGATCAGACGTTGAGCCGATTGGTGGCGGGCAGCAAGGCGGGCCACGTCCTCGGTCATCTGACTGAGGTCTGCCTCACGATCGACGAGGATCTGCGCCCCGTCGGTGGAGGCCACCCGCGCCTCTTCCAATCGCTCGGCGTGGCCCTCATGGGCCTTGGCGATTTCCTGCGCTTCCCATTCCAGACGGTCGATGGTTTCGCCGGCATCCTTGTTGAGCCCGGCCTCACGCTCCATGTCGCGGGACAGCTGGTCGATCCGCGCGGTCAGCGTCTCGATGGTTTGTTTGGCGCGCGCTTCCTGATCGCTCAGCGTGTCGCGCTGGACGTGCAGGCGCTGCACCACCGCCGCCGCAATCGCCTCTTCCTCGCGCTTGGGCGGCAACGTGTCTTCGGCGGCTTGCCGGGCCTTCGCCGATTGCCGAGCTGCGGTTTCGGCTTGAGCCGCGGCGGTTGTGCGGTCCTTCAATTGAGTGAGTGCCAGCGCCAGCGCTTCATCTGCTTCTTTCCAGCGTCGATAAAGCAGTAAGCCTTCGGCCTGCCGCAGCTCTTCCCCGATCGCACGATAGCGTGCCGCCTGCCGCGCCTGACGGGCCAGCTGTGCCAGCTGGTTGGCGAGCTGTTCGATCACGTCATCGACACGGGCGAGGTTCGTTTCGGAGCCTTTGAGCTTCAGCTCAGCCTCATGCCGACGTTGGTAAAGGCCGGAAATGCCCGCCGCTTCTTCCAGAATGCGACGACGTGCTTTCGGTTTGGAGTTGATGAGCTCAGAGATTTGCCCCTGCCGCACGAGCGCGGGAGAGTGCGCGCCGGTGGAGGCATCGGCGAACAGCATCTGCACGTCCCGCGCGCGGACGTCCTTGGGCCCAACCTTGTAAGCAGAGCCCACGTCGCGGGTGATCCGGCGCACAATCTCAAGCGTGTCGCTGTCGTTGAAGCCCGCAGGGGCCAGCCGTTCCGCGTTGTCGATGACCAGCGACACTTCGGCGAAGTTGCGGGCTGGACGGGTCGCTGCACCGGCAAAGATCACGTCTTCCATGCCGCCACCGCGCATGGCGGTGGGTCGGTTTTCGCCCATCACCCAGCGCAACGCCTCAAGCAGGTTGGACTTGCCGCAGCCATTAGGGCCGACAACGCCGGTCAGACCGTCCTGAATGATCAGGTCGGTCGGATCAACGAAGCTTTTGAAGCCATTTAGACGAAGGCGGGAAAACCGCATGGGGCTGCTCTGCGTGATTCTATGTGTGGCCCACATGCTGCGCGGGCGGATGCGTGCGAGTCAACGAAAGCGCACTGAATGTGGAGCAATCAGCAGGGTTATCCACAAGATATAGCGATAAATCGCCGAACCTTGCCGTTTAGTATTTGATCTTCCGCGCCTCCCTGCGGCGGCGGTAGAGACCGAAAAGCTCAGCAATCGCGAAGATGAAAACGAAAATCGCAACGCACAGAAAGAACTCATAGATGAAGCTGCCCCACCAAGCTGCTCCCTCAGCTTCCGGGTCCGCATCGTGAAAGGCGATGAAAACGCTTCCGCCAAAGGCAAAGAGCAATTCTTCGCGTCTGTGACGTATATAGCCGGGCGCCCCGTCCCAAAACGGCACCTTTGACAGCCACGACGCACCAAAGACGACGATAAGCGCACCGATGAACAGAAGATCTGCACGCTTTGCTTCTTCGCTGCGCGACCAATCTTCTCCAAACAACAGAATCGCACCGATGATCAGCACGGGCAACAAGACGCTGCCCGCGAGGATCCACAAAAATGGCGTTTTCTGTGCGTCTGACCGCTCCGTCATGGGGGCAATGTAACACGGGATTGCGGCATCTATTTGTCAGGCTTCGCTCACGTTACGGAATTGGTCGTGTTTCGGGGCATTTTGCTTTTCCTTGGAGTTAGATTGCGGCAGAACACGGACGTTGCCGCGATCGGAGATCACCATGCCTGCCAAAATTCCTGCCACTGTCGTTACAGGGTTCCTTGGCGCCGGGAAAACTACGTTAATCCGGCACATGCTTGAGAATGCGAATGGCAAACGCATTGCGTTGATCATCAACGAATTCGGTGATCTCGGCGTCGACGGCGATATCCTCACAGGCTGCGGGGAAGAGACCTGCACCGAGGACGATATCATGGAGCTGTCCAACGGTTGCATCTGCTGCACGGTTGCGGACGATTTCATCCCGACGATGGAGCAGCTACTTGGCCGCGAAAATCCGCCCGATCACATCGTCATCGAAACCTCAGGTCTGGCGTTGCCGCAGCCGCTTGTGCGGGCGTTTAACTGGCCGGGGATTTCGACGAAAGTCACCGTCGATGGCGTGGTCACGGTTGTCGATGGCCGCGCCGTGACGGACGGGCAGTTTGCGCACAACGTGGCCGCTGTGGATGCCCAGCGCAAACAGGACGAAAATCTTGACCATGAGACGCCACTGTCTGAGCTCTTCGAAGATCAGATCGCCTGCGCTGATATGATCGTGGTGAACAAGACCGACCTTTTGGCCGATGGGCAGGCCGATCATCTGACGGCCGTTTTGAAAGCCGAGGCCCGCAAGGGCGTGCAGGTGGTCAAGACCTCAATGGGCGCTCTGCCCGTGAGTGTTCTGTTAGGTCAGGGCGTCGGGGCCGAGGCTGACCTTGAGGCGCGCCAAGAGGTGCACCATCACCACCATCACGACGACGATCATCATCTTGATGAGGACAATCACCATCACCACGACGATCACCATCATCACCACGACGATGAACACGCCCACGGGCATGACGAGTTTGAGAGCTTTGTGGTTGAGATGGGCGAAGTGGCTGACGCGAATGCCTTTGCTCAGAAGGTCGCTGATGTGATCCGCGCCCACGATATCCTGCGCCTGAAGGGCTTTGCTGCGATCATGGGCAAGCCCATGCGCCTCACACTGCAGGCGGTGGGCCCGCGGGTCGATACCTATTTTGACAAACCCTTTGCCGAGAGCCCGCGTGGCACCCGTTTGGTCGTCATTGGGCAGGCCGGGCTCGATCAGGCCGCCATCGAAGCGGCGCTCACGGCATGATCATCGTTGAGCCGGGACAGCCGACGGCCCCCGGCGCGGCCGCGCTCTTGGCGCAAAGTCATGCCCTGATGAACAGCCTCTTTCCTGCGGGCGCTTGTCACTACCTTGATCTTGAGGCGCTGACCGCCGATCACATCCACTTCTTTGTGGCGCGCGGCGGCGACAGAATTCTTGGGACCGGCGCGTTGGCTGTGCAGGATGGATACGGCGAAGTGAAATCGATGTTCACCGACCCGGCAGCACGCGGCAAAGGCGTAGCGGCGGCTGTGTTGCGGATGATTGAGGACACGGCGCGGGACGAAGGGTTGAAACAGCTCAAGCTCGAAACCGGCACGGGCCTTGATGCAGCACATCGTCTGTATGAGCGGTTCGGATTTCGAACATGCGGACCTTTCGGGTCCTATCAGGACGGGCCATTTTCCCTCTTCTATGAGAAAGAGCTGGCGTGATGTCAGGCACCGTTCGTCGGTTTGCGGCCCTCGGGCGTGTCGCCATGCCTCGGATCGTGACCTTTCTTGTCGATGTTCTCGCGGCCACGCATGGTTTTGCAGCCCAACTCATCATCGGCGGTACGATGGGTGCCGGGGTCAGGGCGGTCAAATTCTGGTCTGACTTTTTTCATCAAGCGGTCAACGCAGACAGCCGGCAAAAGGTTCACTGATGCATCTCCTTGCCGCAACACCGGGGGCCATCGACGACGGGAAAGAGCCCGTCGATCTCGGTCAGACGCCAGCCGACATCGTCGTGATCACTGCCGCCGATACAGAGATCGCGGCGCTTTCTGCCGCGCGGGCTGAGATGGACGCGCCGCCGACGCTGCGGCTGGCGAGCCTGATGCACCTGATGCATCCGATGTCGGTTGATCTGCACCTTGATGCCTGTGCGACGCGTTCCAAACTTGTGATTGCGCGGGTCCTTGGGGGTCGAGGATATTGGGCCTACGGCGTTGAGCAATACGCCGCCCGCCTGCGCGAGGCCGGCGTGCCGCTGGTCCTGCTGCCGGGCGACGACAAGGAAGATGCTGAGCTTCGGGCCCTGTCGACCGTTGCGGACAGAGATTACAACGCGCTGTGGTCCTATCTGGTGGAAGGCGGGCCAGAGAATTCGGCCGGTTTCCTGCGCTACGCCCAGTCGCTACAGACGGGTCAGGACGCCCCGCAACCGGCAAAGCCGCTTCTCAAAGCAGGCGTCTATTGGCCCGGAGCGGGTGTTGCTGATCTTGCCGCGGCGCAGTCCGCCTGGATCGAAACGGCGCCGGTCGTGCCGATTGTCTTCTACCGGGCCTTGGTGGAGGGCGCCGGGTTGCAGCCCATCAACCGGATGGTCAAGGGTCTGCTGCGGGCGGGGCTGAATCCGCTGCCTGTCTTTGTCGCCTCGCTTAAGGATCCGCTCAGCCGAGCCACGCTCGAGACATTGTTTCGCGCAGCACCGCCCGACGTGATCCTCAACGCGACCTCCTTCGCGGTGGGCTCACCTGACGCCGACACCGGGCCGGTCAACCCGCTCTCGGCCCCCTACGCGAACGACGCGCCTGTGTTCCAGGTCGTGCTGGCGGCCTCGTCGGAAGAGACTTGGGCCGAGGGGCTGACCGGGCTGTCGGCCCGCGACATCGCCATGAACGTGGCTTTGCCAGAGGTGGACGGCCGGGTGCTCACCCGCGCCGTCAGCTTCAAGGGTGAGGCTTATTTCGACGAGGCGACGGAGTGCGCCATCGCTGCGTACCGGGCGGTCGGGGACCGGATTGACTGGGTGGTGCAACTGGCGGCGAATTGGGCGCGCCTGCGCCGCGCGCATGCGTCCGACAAACAGGTCGCCCTAGTTCTGGCGAACTACCCCAATCGGGATGGTCGTCTGGCCAATGGCGTCGGGCTCGACACCCCAGCGGCGACCGTCCACGTGATGGAGCTCTTGCGCGCCGAAGGCTATGACGTCGCTCCGCCGCAGGATGCCAAGGCCTTCATGGACCGCCTGATGGCAGGACCGACGAACTGGCTCACGGACCGCGCGGATCGTGACGGGGGCGAGGTATTATCCCTCACCGAGTATCGCCGGGCGTTCGACGCGCTGCCTTGGGCCGTGAAACAACAGATTAACGACCGATGGGGCCCGCCGGAAGAAGACCCATTCTTCGTCCCCGCCTTTTCATCTGACCCAAAACAACTTGAAACCGACGCCCCTGATCGCGGTGGCTTCGCTTTGTCGATCCACCGATTTGGCAAGGTCGTCGTCGGGCTGCAACCGGCGCGGGGGTATAATATCGACCCCACTGACACCTACCATTCGCCGGATCTTGTGCCGCCGCACAACTACCTCGCCTTCTATTTCTGGCTGCGGCACCACTGGACCGCGGATGCGGTCGTGCACATGGGCAAACACGGCAATCTGGAATGGCTGCCGGGCAAGGCCACTGCCTTGTCTGACACCTGTTGGCCCGAGGTCGTGTTGGGCCCGACCCCCCATGTCTATCCGTTCATTGTCAACGATCCCGGCGAAGGCACGCAGGCCAAACGGCGGGCGGCAGCGGTGATCATCGATCACCTGACGCCGCCGCTCACCCGCGCAGAAAGCTACGGGCCACTGCGCGATCTTGAGGCGCTGGTGGACGAATATTACGAGGCCGCCGGCGTCGATCCGCGCCGGATTGAGCTGTTGCGGAAGGAAATCCTTTCCCTGTCTGATGTGACCGGTCTCGCCTCAGATGTGGGCTTTGACGGCGATGAAGACGGCGATCTGGCCAAGCTCGACGCCTATTTGTGTGAGCTGAAAGAAGCACAGATCCGCGACGGGCTGCATGTGTTTGGTCAGTCGCCGCAGGGCGATCAGGCGCGCGATCTGACCATCGCGCTGGCCCGGATTCCACGTGGCAATGGCGCCGGAGTTGATGCATCCCTGCTCCGGGCAATGGCTGAGGATTTGGGACTGGGGTTCGATCCGCTTGATTGCGACATGGGTGCGGTGGCCGAGGACAAACCGGCCCTGCTGGCCGACCTGACCACGGACACCTGGCGGACCGTGGGTGACACCGTCGAGCGGCTCGAGCTTTTGGCAATCTCACTGTTTATGTCCGGGGCCGAGATGCCCGGTCCCGCCACAAGTGCGGTAATGAAAGAGATCGTTCGCCACATTGGGCCGATGGTTGCCGCTTGCGGGCGTTCTGAGGGCGACGGTCTGCTCCGCGCGCTGCGCGGAGAGTTCGTTGCCCCTGCCCCGTCCGGTGCGCCGACGCGCGGGCGGCTCGATGTGTTGCCCACGGGCGGGAATTTCTTTTCGGTTGATGCCCGTGCGGTGCCCACGCCCACGGCTTGGGCGCTGGGCTGGAAATCGGCCAACCTTTTGATTGACAAGCATCTTCAGGACCACGGGGATTGGCCCCGTGCTCTCCTCGTGACCGCCTGGGGGACGGCCAATATGCGCACCGGCGGCGATGATATTGCGCAGGCGCTAGCGTTGATGGGGGTGAAGCCGAAATGGGACGCCGCCAACCGTCGCGTCACAGGCTTTGAGATCATCCCGCAGGGCGCGTTGGGCCGTCCGCGTGTCGACGTCACGCTGCGCATCAGTGGCTTTTTCCGCGATGCATTCCCCCAGCTGATCGCGCTTTTTGACAGTGCCGCGAAGGCGGTACAGGCGCTGGATGAACCGGCGGATCTGAACCCTGCCGCCGCACGGGCCAAGGCCGGGGAACGCGCAGCACGGGTCTATGGATCAAAGCCCGGCGCCTATGGTGCGGGGCTGCAGGCCTTGATGGATGAACGCATCTGGAATAGCAAAGCCGACATCGCCGAAGCCTATCTGGAATGGGGGGGCTACGCATATGAGGCCGGCGCCGAAGGCGCGCGCGACCGCGCGGGGTTTGAGGCGCGGCTGGGACAGGTCGAAGCCGTCGTTCAGAACCAGGACAACCGCGAACACGATCTTCTCGACAGTGACGATTACTATCAGTTCGAAGGTGGCGCTGCGGCGGCGGTTTCCACCCTGCAAGGGCGCGACCGGCCCATCTATCACAACGACCATTCGCGCCCAGAACGCCCGGTCATCCGCACATTGGAAGATGAAATCGGGCGGGTGGTCCGCTCCCGCGTGGTGAACCCGAAATGGATCGAGGGCGTCAAACGCCACGGCTACAAGGGCGCGTTTGAAATAGCGGCGACGGTTGATTACCTCTTCGCCTTCGCGGCTACCACAGGCGCTGTGCGGCATCACCATTTCGATCTGGTGGAGGAAGCCTACCTCGCTGATGACGACACACGCGAATTCATTGCAGAGCACAACGCCCCTGCCCTGCACGACATCGCTGAGCGGCTTCAGGAAGCGATTGATCGCGGCTTGTGGACCCCGCGCAGCAACTCCGCGCGGGCGCGTATTGCGGGGCTGCTCAGATCAGACGGGAACTAGAACCCGGCCGCGACCGCTGCGATGCCAAAATAGGAAAAAAGTAGGACCAAAGAGAAGATACGCATAACCACTGCCTCGTTTCTCTTACCCATAGCCGTCGATGCTGCGGGTGCAAACGGGGAATGTTTTTGCGCAATCGTCAGAACGACAATTGTTGCGTTGCGACGTCACTTTTGTCCGCCCGCTCAGCTTATGGGTGCTTCCGCCGCCACCTGAACCCGGCGCTCTGCCAGAAACGCGTTTGCGTCATCAATGGCCAGTTCCACCCAGATCAGGTGGTGATCTGACAGCTGCCGCTTGCGGAACGTGTCGCGGTAATAGCGCCATGCGGCTGCATCGTCGGTCAGCAGGCGCTGACCAGACGCAGGCGTGCCGTGCTTCTCACTCATCAACTGGCGGTAGCTCGGCCAGTCCTGATCCCGGTAGACCGCATCAAACAGGCGCAGAACGCCTCCCTGTTCCATCCCGTTGGCGTCTTGCGCGATGCGGAAATAGGTATCCCCGTTGAAAAACATACGGTCATATGCCTCGCCGCCATTGGGATTGACGGTGATGTTGGTCGTCTGTCCCACAAGGCCCGCGCTTTCCCAGAATCCCGCCGCGTGGATGAGGTCAATCGTCGCCTGATCCTCAGAGGCGTAGAAATTCATGTCTCCGACAAGGACAAGATTCTGCGTCCAAAGCGCATCCATCCGCGCCGCCAGCGTCGCAAGGAGCAACCGAACCTCTTGCTGGCGCACGTCCCGGTCGGCGGGCCGCGTGCCCTCAGCGTCTTTTTCGCCGGGATGCAGGTGCAGGTTGATCAGCGCAAATTCTTTCCACGCCGTGCGAAATCCGGTCATGTAGGCCGGGCGTTTGAGCTCGGTGCGCGCCACACCGATCTGATCACGCAGGGCGTCCCACGCGCTGACCTCGCCCGCGACACCGTTTGGCGTCACCCGGTGGGTGTTGAAGATGTAAGCGGAACGTTCATCATTGCCGTCATCCCCGCCGGTCGCGTCGTTGACCTGATAGGCCCAGTTTGGCCCCAACATCCGCATGAGCCGGTCCAGATCGCGCAAGCTGGGCTTTACCTCTTGCAACGCGATGAGGTCGAACCGGGACAGCATTTCGGCGATGTAAAACATGGCTTCTGTCGTGCGATAATCGCCGGCGCCAAAGCTCACCAGGTTCCAGCTCGCCATCATCAGATTGGCCTCTGATTTGCGTTGAGGCAAAGTGTCCAACTGGCCGCGCAACCGGATCAGCCCATCAATTGTGCGCAGCTTTTCGGCAGGCGTCATGCCGGGGTCGATGGGCGGGTAATCCCCCTGCGCGTGATCCGATGCGGATCGGAAATCATTATAAAAAGGCATTGGCTTCCTTCGTCAAAACCTGAATCAATGACGCAAGCCTAACACGGAAATTGAAAGGGACGCAGATGAGTGAAGATGCCGACCGCCACGCGACCAAGATGGCCAAGAAGAAGGCCGCCCGCGATAAGATCATGGCGACGAAGACAGACAAGAAGGGCCTGATCATCGTCCACACCGGGCGGGGCAAGGGCAAGTCATCCGCCGCGTTCGGGATGATCTTCCGCCACATCGCCCACGGGATGAAATCAGCCGTTGTTCAATTCATCAAAGGCGGAATGAGCACCGGCGAACGAGATCTGATCCTTAAGCGGTTCAGCGATGTATGCGCGTTCCATACGATGGGCGAAGGGTTCACCTGGGAAACCCAGGACAAAACCCGCGACACCGAAATGGCGATGGCCGCATGGGAGAAGGCGAAAGAGCTGATCCGGGATGACAGCAATTCGATGGTCCTGCTGGATGAGATCAACATCGCGATCCGCTATGATTACGTGCCGATTGCCGAGGTGGTAAAGTTTCTGAGCGAAGAGAAGCCAGAAATGACCCATGTGGTCCTGACCGGGCGCAATGCGCACGAGGACCTTATTGAGATCGCTGATCTGGTGACCGAGATGGAGTTGGTAAAGCACCCGTTCCGCTCCGGCATAAAGGCACAGATCGGGGTGGAATACTGACGCGCCCACACCGATCGCTTATGGAACCTCGGACCGCCACTCGCCGTTGCCTGTTGAACAGAGCTACAGGAGGCGAGGATGAGCAAAGACAAGGATCAAGTGTGGGACGAGTGGCAGGATCTGGTCAACATGGCCCCGCAGGAGCTTGAGGATTGGCTCAAGACAGAAGAGAGCAGATCGGTTGGCGATGCCGAGGACGGTGAAAGCACAGGTCACAAATCAGGCCGCCGCATTGTTGAGATCAAGCGGACAAACAAGTCTGATCTGAGCGACGATCAGTGGTCGCACATGGGTAAGGTCGTGGGGTATATCAAACGACATCTGAGCCAGGGCGGACCGGATGATGACACCGCGAACTCTGCCTGGCGCTATTCGTTGATGAACTGGGGGCACGACCCTCTGAAATGACAAGAGGGGGGCGTGATGCCACGTTTGCTGACTGAATTCGGGATGGGTTCGTCGCTCAGGCGGCAGGACTACACGCAGGCCGCTCGCCGGGCGTTGCAGGATGCGCTGTGGCACAATTCGATCAATCTGGCGGAGCTTTTTGGCCAGCCGAAAGAGGCGATGGAAATCCTTGTTGAGATTGGCGTGCAGCAGCCCGAGCGCGTTGATACCTCTGCTTTGGCGGACATTTTTCCCTACGGCCAGATCAGGTTCGATGTGCAGCATGGCGGGCTTGACGTGCCGCGACCGGATGGCAAGCCGACGGTGATTGCAAACGTCGCCATCTCAGTCTCATTGGAGGTGGGATCATGACCGATCAGCGTTTCATCATCGAAATGGGCATGGGCAATGACCAGTATGGCATGGATTATACCAAAGCGGCGTCCCGTGCGATTGAGGATGCGATCCGCCATTCGGCGTTCCCAATGTACCAATCAACGGCGCTTGAGCCGTCGATGATGCGGGTGCAAGTGACCGTTGGCGTGGCCGAACCGGACAAGGTGGATTGCGCGGCCCTCGTGGGTTGTCTGCCGCGAGGGCGCGCCTCGGTTCAAGCGGTCAAAGGCGGGCTCAACGTCGCGAACGACGAGACTGGCACGACCATCGTGATTGCGACGGCGGCGGTCGAGGCGTTTTTGCCGCCTCAGGGGACGAAACAGGGCTAGGCCGCTGAAGCAACCCGTGGCAGTCTGATGTCAAAGAGGAGCCGAGCCATGCCCGATGATGTCCGTATCCCAAACGACCTCGACAGTTTCTGGATGCCGTTTACGCCGAGCCGTGTGTTTCAGGACGCCCCGCGCCTGATCAACAAGGCCGAAGGAGTCCGATACACCACCATCGATGGGCAGGAAAAGTTCGACGGCACTGGCGGCCTGTGGTGTTGCAACGCGGGCCACAACCACCCCCGCATCGTTGAGGCGATCCAACGGCAGGCTGGCGAGCTTGATTTTGTGCATTGCTTTGGACAGGGCCACCCGATCGCGTTTGAGGCCGCGGCGCGGGTTGTCGACCTCGCGCCGGGAATGGAGCATGTGTTCTTCACCAATTCAGGATCGGAGGCTGTGGATACAGCCCTTAAGATCGCGCTGGCCTATCATCAGGCGAATGGTGAAGGGCAGCGACGGTTCCTTGTCGGTCGCGAGAAAGCCTATCACGGGATCAATTTCGGCGGGTTGTCTGTCGGCGGGATCGGGTTGAACAAAGGGCAGTTCGGCACGCTATATCCGTCCGCGCTCCATATGCGGCACACGGGTATTCCAGAGAACGCGTTTCAGCGCGGACAGCCGGAGCATGGGGTGGAGTTGGCAGAGGATTTGCAGCGGTTCTGTGATCTGCATGGGGGCCACACAATTGCCGCCTGCATCGTTGAGCCGATTTCCGGTGCTGGTGGGGTGTATCCACCGCCCAAGGGCTATCTGGAGCGGTTGCGGGAGATTTGTGATGCCAATGGCATCCTGCTGATCTTCGATGAAGTGATTTCGGGCTTTGGGCGCATGGGCACGCCTTTCGCCTACGAAACGTTCGGGGTGCAGCCGGACCTTGTGACCTGCGCCAAGGGCATGACCAATGCGACCGTGCCAATGGGAGGTGTGCTGGCGACCGCCAAAGTGCGTGAGGCGTTTCGTCAGCGCCCGTCAAAGATGCCGGACCTGTTTCACGGCTACACCTATTCCGGCCACCCGCTGGCTGCGGCGGCCTGCATCGCGACACTCGATGTCTATCGCGACGAAAACGTGTTCGGCCATGCGGGCCGGATGGCCGCGCCATGGGAGGAGATGCTGCATGGGCTGGCCGATTTGGAGGCTGTGGTCGATGTCCGAAACTGCGGCATCGTCGGGGCGGTGCAGCTGCGCCAGGATGGTGACGTGGGCGATGCCGGGCGGGCGGCTTATGCAGCGGCATGGGATGCCGGGCTGATCGTGCGGCCCATCGGTGACAGCCTGGCGATGTCACCGCCACTGGTGCTGACGGAAGAGCATATCGCTGAGGTGGGATCTGTCCTGCGCTCAGTTCTGGGAGGATGACCGACTTTCACGTGGTTTTCGATCTAAGTTGGCCCAGTGGCCACCCCACGCCGTCTAGCAGGCCCGCACGCCCAAGCTGATGATGTTCTCCCCGCTGATGCGGTAGAGGCCGTTGATCCTGTAGCGACCCGTCTCAAGGTACCATTGTCGCAAGGCTGGGGGGTAGTGGGTGGCGATGATGCGAGAGGCCGTGTTGAAGGTGTCGGCGTCCAGAGGGAAGCCGTAATTGCTTGGGCCGTGGAAGCCAAACGTCGTCGTCGGCAACACGCAGGTGTTTGGCAGGCCGAGGAACAGTGTGCAGGTTGAATAGCAGACGCGTCCGCGTATCTCGACCGGTCG
Source organism: Pseudomonadota bacterium (assembly GCA_038530475.1). Taxonomy (GTDB): domain Bacteria; phylum Pseudomonadota; class Alphaproteobacteria; order Rhodobacterales; family Rhodobacteraceae; genus Octadecabacter. The sequence goes on along the minus strand of JBCBCS010000014.1, from coordinate 3,508 downwards.
GTCCTCGTCACGCAGGGCCGCAATCTCAGCGATCCGGACCCTCAGCAAACCGCCGCGATCGTTGTTGATGATGAGCGGCTCAATCGGTGCGGATTGGAAGACCACCTCCGTTGTCTGCGCTGCTGCGCTGCCCGAAAGCGCGATAGCGATGATGACTGCGGTTCTGGTGACCACATGATGCACGCCCGCCGTAATCCGGCAGACGGCCTGCTTGATGAAGACCCTCATGTTCCACTCCGATGACAAGAGCGGTCCACAGACCACTCATCGCCCAATCACCCGACACTTGGGTAGGGGAGGAGACGTTAAGGGTGAGTTGATTGGCCAACGCCGGATGCGGAGGATTTGAGACAGTTTCAACGCGAAAGGCCCCGCTGAAGCGGGGCACCCTGCCGTCTTCGCGGACGCGTCTTAGTTGTTGGCGTTCGTATTCGGCGTTGACGGTGCGGACGCACCCCCGGCTGCAACAGCCGCAACCGCCGCTGCACCCAGAAGTGGGCCAATGAGCGGCACAAAGTTGGTGATGTCACCACTGCCCAAGGGCGGCAGGGCGAGACATTCGTCGGTGTTGGCATTCGCCGGATCATTGCAGTCGACAGTCGCTGCGGTTTGCGCCTGCGCCACACTTGACAGCAGGAGAGCGGCAATCGTGACATTCAGAAGTGTTTTCATAGCGATAACTCCTACCACCCCAATAAGTAGAAATTAGATACAAATTGTTAACAAATTATTGCGATATGAATCCTGACAGTTGTTTCCGATCGCTGAAATGCTGTCATGCCGATTAGAATTAAGTCGCTCTTGGGCGGCAACCACGTAGACATCAACATTTTCACTCCGAACGGACGAAATGACTATCTAGCCATATGGAATTCTCCAGCACTCGACATCGCCCCGACGCAAATGCCGCATCGCATCAAACTGCGCAGCGAGACGAAGACGTTATTGATCTGGGATCCCTGTTTTCTACAATCTGGCGTGGAAAATATTGGATTGGAGTGATCACTGCGATCACGATCCTACTCGGGGGCTATTATGCCTACGTCGTTGCGACGCCCCTTTATCGCTCGACTGCCGTGGTCATTCTCGAAACCGATCAACAGCAGGTCGTCGATCTTCAAAGCGTTGTTGGCGGCCTGTCGGGTGATACGTCGGAAGTGAATTCCGAAGTCGAAGTCCTGCGCGCGCGGTCGCTCATGGGCAAGGTTGTGGATCGGCTTGATCTGACGAACGATCCGGAATTCAACCACACTCTGCAGCCACCGACCACGTTGGATGAAGCCAAAGAGTGGGTGCGCGGGATGCTAGGGCTTACGTCTGAAGAAGCGGTTTTGCCGGAAGACGAAGCGGTGGCCCGGACACGGGATGCCGTCATCAGCCGTTTGCTGGACGCCACGACGGTCCGAAATGTCCCGCTGTCGCTGGTCTTTCAGGTCACCGTCGAAACCGAGAGCGGGCGCAAATCGGCGCTGATCGCGGATACGATTGTTGAACTCTACATCCGCAACCAGATCGAAGTGAAATTTGAAGCAACGGAACAAGCGACGATCTGGCTCAGCGAAAGGGTGGCCGAGTTGCAAGTCACGCTGGAGGCTGCCGAGACACATGTGTCTGATTTCAGCGCGTCCACAGATCTTGTTTCGGTTGAGGGGTTGCAGGCCTTGGAACGTCAGCTCAAAGACCTGCGCGACCGGATTGAGGTCGCTGAGATGGACAGGGCAGACTATGTGGCGCGCATAACGGCAATCAACGCCGCTGACACGCGCCCGGAGCTCGCCACATTGGCCGATGATGTTCAGCTGTCCAATCTGCTCGACCGGGCGCAAAGTGATGAGAGTTTCCTCGACACGTTTGATGCGCGGCTAACCTTGATCAAGACTCGTCTGGCAGGCGATCTCACGCGGGCTGATCAGCAATTGTCGGCGATGCGATCATCAGAGTCCGATCTGTCCGCTGATCTGGAGCGACAGGGCGACGATCTGATCAGGCTCCAACAGCTCACGCGAGAGGCCGAGGCGACCCGTGTTCTTTACGAATATTTCCTGACCCGATTTAACGAAACCTCGGCACAGCAAGGCATTCAGCAGGCCGACAGCCGGATTTTGTCGGACGCGGTGATCCCGAACAGCGCGTCCCAACCGCGGAAATCCTTGATCCTTGCGATGTCGGGCTTGTTGGGCCTGATGCTTGGCACGGGATTGATCCTTTTGCGCGAGGCGCGCAATAACGGGTTCCGGACGGCGGCTGAATTGGAGAAGGCGACAGGGTACACTGTCCTCGGTCAAATCCCCCGCATGCCAGTTCGATCACGCCGCAAGTTGATCAAATACTTGCGGGACAAGCCAATGTCCGCGGCGGCTGAGGCCTATCGGAATATGCGGACTTCGCTCATGCTGTCCCATATCGACAACCCGCCGAAGGTCATCGTAATGACGTCGTCCGTCCCCGGGGAGGGCAAGACGACAAACTCGATCGCTTTGGCGCAAAACTTTCTCGGTCTGGGCAAGAAGGTCCTGTTGATTGAGGGCGATATTCGCCGACGGACTCTGAACCAGTATTTCGACAACGTGCCTGCCCGTGGCATCGTGTCCGTCATGACCGGCGAACAGACTCTGCAGGAGGCTGTGTTCCGGTCCCCCGGGTTCGATGCGGACATTCTGGGCGGCGAAAAGACAAGCACGAACGCAGCTGACCTCTTCTCCTCTGACGCGTTCACGACCCTGATCGACGAAGCTCGGAGCGCGTATGATGCTGTGATCATCGACACGCCGCCGATCCTCGTCGTCACCGATGCGCGGATCATCGCAGAGCAAGCGGATGCTGTGCTGTTCTCTGTCCTCTGGGATAAGACGACGCGGCCACAGGTGGAGGAAAGCCTACGGCTGTTCCATACGTCGGGGCAGCGGGTCACCGGCCTCGCGCTCAGCCAGATCAGCCCAAAGGGTATGAAGCGGTATGGCTATGGCAGCACCTACGGCGCCTATGCCGCCTACGGGTCAAAATACTACGCCAACTGACCGGTCGGAGCGTTCAATCAGCCACGCGATCCGACGATAGGATTCAGATCTTCGGCATATGAACCGCCAATGCAGCGGGCTGCTTATTTTGAGGGCCGGCACCAGGATTAGGGCGTGTAGAAAACCCCTGAGCGACGGACACGCAACACCAGCGCACGGTGGCTTTTCGGATCGTTAAACCGCCCCGTCGATATTGGACGCTGTTTTTCAGCAGGAGGCGTGCCATGCCCATTCTCGATCATTTCAGCGACTTTGACACGACACCAAACAGCCCGATTGCAGGGGGCTTTGACGTCACTCCATCGGACAGTACCGATCTGCCGCAAGTGACGCGCGGCATCATGGTCTCTGCCGCTGGCGATGTGTTTGTGACGCTCAAATCCGGGGATCAACTGATCCTGCCTGGGCTGACCCCGGGTGTCATCTATCCGGTGCGCGTGGCCCGTGTCTGGGCGGCGGGCACCAGTGCGACAGGCATCAAAGGTCTGGTC
>JBCBCS010000013.1:0-31482 GCA_038530475.1 Pseudomonadota bacterium | reverse complement strand
AGGAGAACGTCATGTCCGTCCGACCCTCTTCCGAGATGTTCTGCACGATCATGTCTACGTTCACCCCGGCCTCAGCCAGGGGGCCAAAGATCGCAGCGGCAATGCCCGGACGGTCGGCCACCGAAATCAGCGTCATCTTTGCTTCGTCCCGGGAATAGGCCACACCGGCCACAACGTTGGATTCCATGATCTCTTCCTCCGCACAGACGAGCGTTCCGGCCTCGTCGGATTGTTCTTCGAATGATGATAGCACCCGCAGGCGCACCTTATACCGCATCGCCAGTTCAACCGAACGGGTTTGCAACACCTTGGCCCCGAGTGACGCGAGTTCCAGCATCTCTTCAAACGCGATCTTGTCGAGCTTGCGGGCCTTGTCGGTAATCCGCGGGTCGGTCGTGTAGACCCCGTCCACATCCGTGTAGATGTCGCACCGCTCTGCATCAAAAGCGGCAGCGAACGCTACAGCCGTTGTGTCCGACCCGCCACGGCCCAGCGTCGTGATGCGGCCCTCCGGGCTTACGCCCTGGAAGCCCGCCACAACGGCAACCTTCATGCCTTCACCGAACTTCGCCATGATGTTGTCGGTCGGGATGTCCTCGATCCGGGCGCTGGAATGGGCCGATGTCGTTTTCACCGGCACCTGCCAGCCCTGCCAACTGCGCGCCGGCACATCCATTTCCTGCAAGGTCAGCGCCATCAGACCCGCAGTCACATTCTCACCCGACGACACCACAGCATCATATTCCCGCGCATCATAGAGCGGAGAGGTTTCGCCCACAAAGCCAACCAGTTTGTTGGTTTCGCCCGACATCGCGGAGACAATGACAATGACGTCATATCCCTTCGCCACCTCAACGCCGACGCGCTTGGCGGCGCGTTTGATCCGGTCGAGCGTGGCCACGCTCGTGCCGCCGAATTTCATCACCAGAACTGGCATGATCTGTCCCTAGTCTGCAATTCGCGCCCTCTTAGGCCGTCAATCGCTGGGGCGCAACACTGCTCCGGGGTTGAGGATGCCGCGCGGGTCAAGTGCGGCCTTGATCGCCCGCATCATCTGCAGCTTGGCCGGATCGGCATAGGTCTCCAAATCCGCGACCTTGAGGCGTCCGATGCCGTGTTCCGCACTGACCGATCCGCCCATCTCGTGGGTCAAATCATGCACTACTGCCTTGATTGCGTCGCGCTGGTTTTCGTGATCGGCACGGCTCCGCCCGGGGATCGGAAAGACGTTGTAATGCAAATTGCCGTCGCCAAGATGGCCGAAGCAGTTGACCCGAAATTCACCGATGTCCGCCAGTTTGCCGGGGGCTACATCGATAAAGTGAGGCACTGCGGAAATCGGCATGGAAATGTCATGGGACGACACCGACCCGATCCGCCGATTTGCTTCGGGGATCGTTTCGCGGATCTGCCAAAGCGCCTGCCGTTGCGCCTCGGATTGGGCGATGACGCCATCGGTGACCAGATCGCCCGCGGCCTCAAAAAGCTCGGCCAGCGCCTCTTGCGGCTGACCACCTTTCGGCAGACCGATCTCCATCAAAACCGACCAATCTGGCACCGTCTGAAAGGGCTGTTGAAAGTCCAGACCCGCCTCTTTGAGGAAATCAAAGCCCTGACGGTGGATCAGCTCAAACGCCGAAATGGTTTCGCCCAAGTGCTCACCCGCCAGCGCCAAGAGAGAGACCGCATCCTTCGGGCAAGGCACCGCGAACATGGCCGTCCCGTAGTGGGCGGGCTTGGGCATCAGCCGCAAGGACGCACCGGTAATTACGCCAAGCGTGCCTTCGGACCCGATCATGAGGTCGCGCAGATCATACCCCGCGTTGTCCTTGCGCAAGCGGCTCATCCCGTTCCAGATGGTGCCGTCGGTCAGCACCACTTCAAGTCCAAGGCATTGCGCCCGCGCATTTCCGTAGCGGATCACGTTCACCCCGCCCGCATTTGTCGCCAGCAGCCCACCAATTCGCGCCGATCCCTCTGAGGCGAGCGATAAAGGAAACAGCCTATCAATCCTGTCCGCTTCCTCTTGCACCTGCGCAAGAATAATCCCGGCATCCACGTCGATGACATTCTCGTCCCGGTAGACCGTCCGCACTTTGTTCATCCGCGCAAGGGACAAAACCACCGGGGCCACCTCACCGGGCATCAACTGCCCGCCGACCAACCCGGTCCCGCCCGAATAAGGCACCACCGGCACCCTCGCCGCGTGGCAGGCCGACATGAGCGATGACACCTCTTCGACAGACCCTGGCGCTACCACCAACCCCTGCCCGGACCAGCGCCCGCGTGGCTCTTCGAGATACGAGGACGTGTCGGCCACAAACGCGGCATCGGGCAACATCGCCCGCAAGGTCGCTTCAAAATCCTCGGTCACAGATGACAGCACGACCGCTTCGCCTTCTTTAGTTCAAGAATACTCAAAAGACACGGTAGCGCTGCGCACCAAACCATCAATTGACGCGCTGCGGCGGCTCGCGGCCTTCGGACCAGGCGATGATATTGTCGAGCGCCATTTGCCCCATCGCCTGTCTCGTCTCGACCGTGGCCGAGCCCAGATGCGGCAGAAGGACCGCGTTTTCAAGCGCGATCAAGCGCTCTGGCACATAAGGCTCTTTCTCGTAGACATCGAGGCCAGCCCCTGCGATCCGGCCCTCTTCCAGCGCCTCGATCAGCGCCTCCTCATCGACGACTTCCCCGCGCGAAATATTGACGAAAATGCCCGACGGCTTCATCGCCGCCAGGGCCTTCGCATCGATCAGCTTGGTCGTCTCCGCCCCGCCCGGTGTCGCGACAACGACGAAATCCGCGGCTGCCATCACCTCTTTCAACGACCCCAACTGCGTCGCGGGCACTTCGGTCACCTTCGGCGAGCGGTTGTGAAACACCACCTCCATCCCGAACCCATAATGGCACCGCGCCGCAATCGCCTGTCCAATCCGGCCCATACCGATGACCCCAAGCGTCTTGCCGGTCACATGCGTCCCCAGCATCCCTCCGACATCAAAGCCACCCCATTTACCTGCCCGCACCATCCGCTCGCCTTCGCCTGCCCGGCGGGCGGTGGAGAGCAGCAGCGTGAGCGCGATATCCGCCGTGGCATCGGTCAGAACGTCCGGTGTGTTGGACACAATGACACCGGCACCGGCGCCGGCAGCCGCATCCACGTCGATATGGTTGTAACCAACGCCGAAATTACCCAGTATTTTGGCCTTCACATCACCCGCGAACGCCTCCGCCGTGAAGGCATCGCCGAGGGTCGGCAGAATGCAATCATACTCTGCCAAAGCGGCGGCGCATTCGTCGGCTGACATCGCACCGCCGTCATGGACGGTCACAGCGAACCGCTCCCGCGCTTGCTCCAAAACCGGCTCAGCAATCGGGCGAGTGATCAAGAGCTTCAACACATCCGTTCTCCTAGTGGCACGTCCTTGTCTGGTGCGATGAGCACCACGCCGCCTTCGGCGTCATGTGCGCCCAGCACCAGCACTTCGGACATAAATGGCCCGATCTGGCGCGGGGGAAAGTTCACCACCCCCATCACTTGCCGACCAACGAGGTCCTCCGGCGTGTAATGGGCCGTAATCTGAGCAGAAGTCTTGCGCTTTCCAATCTCAGGCCCGAAATCGACCCACATCTGGATCGCGGGCTTGCGGGCCTCCGGGAACGGCTCGGCCCGCACCACGCGGCCCACCCGGATATCGACCTTGAGAAAGTCGTCAAAGCTGATCTCGCTCATTGCCCCAGCTCCCGGCTGCGATCCGCTGCGGCCTTGACCGCGCGCCGCAACAACGCCGGAAAGCCATCCGCCTCATCCATCAAGACCTCCAACGCGGCTTGCGTGGTGCCACCCGGCGACGTCACATTGACCCGCAATTGGCCTGGGTCCTCGGCCGCATCCTCCGCCAATTGCCCGGCCCCGCCCACCGTCGCCTTGGCCAACGCCATCGCGAGGTCTGCCGGGAGCCCTTCAGCCTCCCCCGCTGCCGCCAAGGTCTCAATCAGATGAAACACATAGGCCGGGCCAGAGCCGCTGACCGCCGTCACCGCATCCATCTGGCCTTCCTCCTCCAGCCGCACGACCTGCCCCACGGCGGACAAGAGCGCCTCTGCCAGATCGAGATGCGCCGCCGTCGCAGCCTCATTGCCGACGATTGCCGTGATTCCGCGCCCCACAGCAGCGGGGGTGTTCGGCATAGCCCGGATGACAGGCGCAGCCCCGAAGACGGCCTCAAAAGCAGAGATTGGCGTCCCGGCCGCCACGGACAGGTAAACTGTGCCCTCTCCCAACGCTTGCAACGCCGGCAGGGCGTCCCCCATCATTTGCGGCTTCACGGCAATCAGCGCCACGGCCGGATCCGCTGGCATCCCCTCATTGATATGAACGCCCGTACCTTTCAGCCAGTCCGACGGTGCAGGGTCCAGCACCCACACCGATCCCGGCGCCAATCCGCCCGACAACCAGCCTGCAAGCATCGCCGATCCCATCTTGCCACAGCCCAACAGGACCAAGCCACGCTCCGCGACCTCCGACATGTCCATGACGCCCTCCCGCGCTAGTCGTGGGCACCCTAGGCAGATCGCGGGGCAGCTTCAACGGCCCTTGCAAACAGGAAAGGCCGCCCCGCCGGACGGCCCCTCGCATTCAATCCCAACGGTGGCTTAAGCGGTCCCGTAGGCCTCATGGATCGCCACCTGCAGGGCGTCATCCGCAGACCGTTCAGCCCAGGTGACCAACTGAAACGCGGGATAAAACCGCTCCGCGCTGAGCACAGCTGCGCTGATCATCGTATCGATCTGTTCCGGTCCCGCCACTTGCTCACCTGCCAAAACAAGCCCGTAGCGATACACCATCAGCTTTTGTTCCGCCCAATAGGTAAAGGCCCCGGCCCAGCACATGTCATTGGTCTTGTTGAGGCATTCGTAGAGCGCCGGAAGACGATCTTCCGGCGGTTCCATCTCGAACGTGCAGATCAATCGCAGCGTCTGGTCATAGCCAGACCAGGCCAAGGTGATGGAGTAAGTCCGCCATTGCCCCTCCACCGCAAAGGCAATCTGATCGTCGTGGATACGATCAAACTCCCAATCATGGTGCTCCGCGATATGCTCCACCAGATCAATCGGGTGGATATCTTCAACGGCGTCGAAATGTTCGGAAAGTGCCATGGGCCAAGACCCTCCTCGTGCAATCCAGACAGGCCCTGGCAGGGGCGTATATCTGGTGTCCTGCTCTAGGGGGTGGGGTGTATCCCCGCCTCCCTTACCAGATATCGTGGTCGACGCGCCCCTCCTCTGTAAAGCCTTTTCTTGGGGATAAATCGAAAGCGATGCGCGAAAGCCGGGGATAAGCCGGAAAATTCAGCGCTCGCTGAACTCCCATTGGGCCGCTGGTCTTGTCAGCACCAGAGGCGCGCGACATCTTGCGGGACAGACCGCATCGAAAGGACCGCTGCCCATGAACACCGACCTCCTCCGCCAGCTGTGCGAAACTCCCGGCGTGCCCGGCCATGAAGATCGCGTGCGCAAACTGATCATGAGCGAGATTGCAGGCCTTTTCGATGACGTCTCGATCGACCCAATGGGATCCCTTTTATGCAAACGCAACGCGACCAAGGACGGCGCACCAAAGGTCATGCTGCTCTGCCACATGGACGAGATCGGGTTTCTCGTCAGCCATGTGAGCGACAAGGGATTCCTCTTCCTGCAACCGGTCGGCGGCTTCGATCCGCGCAACCTGTTCTCTCGCCGCGTCCTCGTCTGCACTGATCAGGGCGATTTCAAAGGCGTGATGAACCCCGGCGGCAAACCGATCCACATCTCCTCGCCGGAAGACCGCAAGAAGGTGCCGGAGGTCGGCGAGTTCTTCGTCGATCTCGGCATGGGCGAGGCCGCGAAGGACGTCGTTAAAGTCGGCGATTACGTCGTGATGGATGAACCGTTTCTTGAGATGGGGGACAAGTTCGTCTCAAGAGCGCTCGACAACCGCATCGCCTGCTGGCTCGGGATCGAGACGATGAAAGCGCTGGGCAACAAGGGCAAAGGCGCTGAACTCCACGTCGTCTTCACCACACAGGAAGAAGTCGGCCTGCGCGGCGCCCGCACCTCCGCCTACAAGGTGCAGCCCGACATCGGCATCGGCATCGACGTCACGCTGAGCTGCGACACCCCCGGCGTACCCGACAAGGACGCAACCACCCAGCAAGGCAAAGGGTTCGGCCTGCATGTCCGCGACAGCAGCTTCATCGCCGACAAAGCTCTGGTGAAAGAGATCGAAGACATCGCCATCAAGCAAAAGATCCCCTACCAACGCACGATGCTCGCCGCCGGCGGACAGGACGGCGCCGCCGCCCAACAAGCCGCCGCTGGTGCCCGCGCGGTCGGCATCACCGTCGGCACACGCTACATCCACACCGTCACCGAGATGATCCACAAGAGCGACCTGCAGGCCGCTCTCGACATCCTCGTGGCCTACCTCGCCACGCACGACTAAGTCGCAGACGCCCTGCGTCTTTGGTTTAGAATTATGCTGTGGGGGTGAATGGCCGCAGGCCAGAGGGGGAGCAGCGCTCCCCCTAAATCAATTGATAACGCGCGCCGAAGGCGCACATTCCGATCACTTGGATTTGGCTTCCAGCGCCTCGATCCGCGCCATCAGCGCCGCGTTTTCTTCGCGCGCCTTTTGCGCCATCGTGCGCACCGCATCAAACTCCTCGCGGGTCACCAGATCGCGGTCGGCCAGGAACCGGTCGACCATGGAATTGACCGCCGTCTGGGCCTCATCCTTGGCGCCTTGGGCCACGCCCATGGCGTTGGTCATCAGCTGGGACAGGTCATCAAAGACTTTGTTGCGGGTCTGCATGGGCGATCTCCTTTGTCTGACCGCTATATGGGCCGTGCCCGGCCCGCAGACAAGCCCGCAGGCCGGTTGACATCGCCGCACCTGTGGGGCTTCAAGTCGGCATGCAGGCGCTCATCCCCTTTCCCAACATCTCGCCCGAAGTCTTCTCGATCACGCTCTTCGGGATGACCTTTGCCCTGCGCTGGTATGCGCTGGCTTATATAGTCGGGATTCTGATCGGCTGGTGGATCGCACGACGGGCGATTGCGCGGCCCGCGCTTTGGGCCAAGGACACGCCGCCGCTGACCAAAGACCAAATTGAAGATCTGATGACATGGGTGATCGTTGGCGTCATTGCCGGCGGTCGGTTGGGCTATGTGCTCTTCTACGGGGATGGTCAGTTTCGCGAAAACCCTTTGCGCATCTTGCAGATCTGGGACGGTGGCATGTCGTTTCACGGTGGGTTCCTCGGCGTTTGCGCTGCTGTCATCTTCAGCGCCCGCAAATACGGCGCGGCTCTGGGGGATGTCGCGAACATCCTTGCCCTGACCGCCACCCCGGCGATCTTCCTGGTCCGCTGCGCCAATTTCATCAACGCGGAGCTGTTTGGCCGCGCCACCGACCTGCCTTGGGCCGTCACCTTCCCGCGCATGTGCGTCGACCCCGTCGTTCAGGCCTGTCAGGAGGCGGGCGCGTGGTTCTACACCGGCACCGAAGTCCCCCGCCACCCCAGCCAACTTTATGAGGCACTCCTCGAAGGGCTGATCCTCGGCGCGATCATCCTATTCCTCGCGTTCGCACGCGGGTGGCTCAAACGCCGCTGGTCGTTGGTGGCCGTGTTCCTGATGGGCTACGGCGCCGCAAGGTTCGCGGTCGAATTTGTGCGCCAACCGGACATCCAGTTCACCAGCCCCGAAAACCCCATTGGCTGGGCCTATGATTTTGGAAACTGGGGGCTGACACAGGGTCAGGCCTTGTCGCTGCCAATGATCCTCGCCGGTCTGTTGCTGGTCTGGCTGACCCGCCGCCGGGCAACCGCCTGACATGAACGCGCTTGCCAGCCTCATGGTCAAACGGATCGACGCGTCAGGACCAATGTCTTTGGCGGATTTCATGACTGAGGCGCTGCTCCATCCGCAGCACGGCTATTACACCACGCAGGACGCGATCGGGGCGCGTGGGGATTTCACCACCGCGCCCGAAATCTCTCAGATGTTCGGCGAGATGATTGGCCTCAGCCTTGCGCAAGCCTGGCTCGATCAGGGCAGCCCCCCCGCCTTTGCGTTGGCCGAGTTGGGCCCCGGTCGAGGAACGCTGATGGCTGACATTCTGCGCGCCACGGCACAGGTGCCGGGGTTCCGGGACGCAGCCCAGGTTCATCTCGTTGAGGCCTCCCCGCGCCTGCGCGCCGATCAGGCGAAACAGACCGGCGACGCCGACCCGCGATGGCATGACGATGTGACCACTCTGCCCGACGCGCCGCTGTTTGTTGTGGCGAATGAGTTTTTCGATGCCCTGCCGATCCGCCAGTTCCAGCGCGACCCCGGCGGCTGGCGCGAGGTCCAGGTCGGGGTACAGGACGGCGGCCTGGGTCTTGGTCTTTCAGCTCCGGCGCCGATTGCCCTGTTGGATCACCGGCTGGACGACACGAGCCCCGGCGATATCGTCGAACAGTGTCCCGCCGCAGCCCCGATTGCCGAGGCCCTTGCCCAGCGGATCGCCTTTCATGGCGGCATGGCGCTGATCATCGACTATGGGGACTGGAGGTCGCTCGGCGATACGTTTCAGGCGGTACAGGACCACAAGTCCGTCGACCCCTTTGCAGCCCCCGGTCAGGCCGATTTGACCGCGCATGTGGATTTTGAAGCTCTGGCGCAGGCCGCCAGCCCAGCCAAGCACACCAAATTGACACCGCAAGGCGTCTTCCTGGAGCGGCTTGGCATCACTCAACGGGCCCAGGCACTGGCGCAACGCCTGAGCGGCGCGACGCTTGATGCTCATATCGCCGCACACCGGCGCTTGACCCACCCGGCCGAAATGGGTTCCCTTTTCAAAGTGCTGGGGCTCTATCCGGACGGGGCTCCGCTGCCACCGGGATTTGCGCCATGACCCTCGACATCATCCGCTCCGAGTCCTTGGCCGGCCTGCGCCACGGTTTTTTTGCCCGCAAGGGCGGCGCGTCCTCGGGCGTGTTCGAGGGGCTCAATTGTGGAACGGGCAGCACGGATCAGTCCGAGGCGGTCAAAATCAATCGCGCCCGGGTGGCAGACGCAATGGGCGTTGGGCCTGACCACCTTGTCGGCGTGCATCAGGTCCATTCCGCTGACGTCGTTACGATCACAGAGTCGAGCGACGCGCGACCCCGCGCCGACGGGCTTGTCACCGACCGCCCCGGCATCGCCCTTTCGGTTCTGACGGCGGATTGTCAGCCGGTTCTTTTCGCCGACACAAAGGCGGGCGTGATCGGCGCGGCGCATGCAGGCTGGAAGGGCGCATTGGCGGGGATCCTCGAAGCAACGGTCGATGCGATGGAGGCACTTGGTGCCAAGCGCGACAACATCTCCGCGGTTATCGGGCCGACCATCAGCCAACCCGCCTATGAAGTGGGTCCCGAATTCTACGACAGCTTCGTTGCCAAAGACCCGGCTTTCGCCCGGTTCTTCGCCTCTGGCACCGGTGACCGGTTTCAGTTCGACTTGCCTGCCTTGGGCCTGCACCGGCTCAAACAGGCGGGCGTGGGGTCTGCGGAATGGACGCATCACTGCACCTACGCTGATCCTGACCGCTTTTTCAGCTATCGCCGCAGCACCCACCGACGCGAAGCAGATTACGGACGCCTGATTGCGGCGATCGCGCTCTAACCGGACGCCGGATTTGGGCGGGATTGGGGCACCCACGAACAAAGGCGTGCCAAACTCGATACCAGAAACAATCTGCCATTCGCCGGAAGGACTGTTTCCAGACCTTTTTTCCTTGAGCGAAACAATCTGTTTCGCCACGCCACATTCAAGCCGGTCGGGATCATGACGACCCCGTTCTTTTCTGCGCAAAGGCCCAACTGAGGCCCAGATCCTCCGCCAGTGTGATGTCATCGAGCAAACACATGAGGCAAACCCCATGACCCAGAAAACCCGTTGGATCGCGTCCATGAATGCGGACGCCGATGCCTGTACTACGAAAATGCCGTGGGAACGCGGCTTGCGACGTCAGGCGTTCATCGCCAGCCGCCGCGCTGTGGCGGCCCTCGCCGAAAGCGGAGTGCAGACCGCACGCCCTGCGGCCTGAGGCCCCTTTTCGTTTCAGACCAATCGGGACGTCCCCTCCTGCGTCCTGACCCAAGCCCATCGCCGCCCGTCGACTGCATTCCTCGACGGGCGGCGATTCTCTTTTTCACGATCGTTAGATTTCTCGCCACCCGGGCGTCCCGCCCGAAATACGGCAGACTGGTTCACGAATAGCGGACAATCCTATCGCCATCACACCGATTGATCGCGAAACCTACGCGATTGGGCGCAAAAATTGACGTAGAGCACTCCCATCGGTCACATTTCAGGAAATCGAAACGCTCCTCAGCTGTTGTCGGTGGGGGCCGACAGATGTGTGACAACCTTGTGGTGTTACATGAACAAGACTGCCCCCGGTCTCTCCGCTGGCCTCGCGGCGAGACAGAAATTCGCTCCGGTAGGCTCCTCAGGCCGGAACGCTCAAACAGAAGGGCGGCCTCGCCGCACTCAGCCTCTAATGCGCAAGTATGAGGTCGCCCATCTGCTTCCCAACGGCGACCTCGATATCTTTAGCCGCCTTGCTCCGGCGCATCCGGCTTTCGAGGACAGCTTCGCGTCCCTTGCGCGCGGAACGTTGATCAAAACCGATCGCGGGACCGTCGCCATTGAGGACATTCTGCCCGGCGATCGAGTGAAGACAGTAACCGAAGATTTTCAAACCGTGGAATGGCGCGGCGGGATTACGCTGGTGCCGGGCGCACAGAACCACGACCCTGCCATGGGGCGACTGATCCGCATGTCAGCCGACGCCCTCGGCATCGGTCGTCCGATGCCGGACCTGCTGCTTGGCCCATCGGCGCGGCTGCATCACCGCAGCCCGACGCTTGAACGCGTGACCGGGCACAAAGCTGCGCTTGTTCCTGCCTCTGACATGATCGACGGGGTCAACATCATCACCGTCACGCCGCAAACCGCGGTGCAGGTGTTCCAGATTGGGTTTGCGGGCCACCAGCGGTTCGCGGCCAACGGGGTTGAGGTCGACAGCCAGCACCCCGGTGCGCGCCACATGTTTGGCCTGCGGGGCGATATGCTGAACCTCTATATGAGCCTGTTCCCTCTCAAGGAATCGCTCGACGATTTCGGCGACCTACTGCACCCCCGCATGTCGCTCCAGAATCTCGACTTCGGGAATGTTGCTTAGGCCCGGATCACGCTTCGCGCGCCAGGCGCTCTTCCAACACGTCGAACGGCACGCCCGGCGTGTCCTTCGCTCCACGAATGACGAGTGACGTCTTTACACTGGCCACGTTGTCAGCGCTGGTCAGATCTTCGGTCAGAAAATTCTGGAATGTCCGCAAGTCCGGCGCGACGCATTTGAGGATAAAATCCACCTCACCGTTGAGCATGTGACACTCCCGAACGAGGCTCCAGTTCAGGCACTTCTCCTCGAACGCGCTCAGATCCGCTTCGGCCTGACTGACCAGACCAACCATGGCAAAGACCTGCACCTCAAATCCAAGTTCGCGGGCGTCAACATCCGCATGGTAGCCCTTGATGAACCCCTGCTCTTCCAAGGTCCGGACGCGGCGCAGGCACGGCGGCGCAGAGATCCCCACGCGCTTTGCCAGTTCCACATTGGTCATCCGCCCGTCCGCCTGTAATTCGGCTAGGATCATGCGGTCGATGTCGTCCAGTCGTTGTCCTGGCATTGCTGCTTTGTATCCCCTTTAGCTTTGGCGATTCATACGCGAGGCGCGGCATAAGCGCAACAATATTTCGCGTAACAGCAATAACGTTTCGCCCGCCCTCCATGTCCCGCGCCCCCTTTTATGAGGCCTCTGTCCTGCGTATATCGGTGGGGCATCTAGGGGATTCTGACATGGCTGAGACACGCAAAACCAAAGTTCTGATCATCGGATCCGGCCCGGCGGGCTACACGGCGGGCGTCTACGCGTCCCGCGCCATGTTGGAGCCGATTCTGGTGCAAGGCATTGAACCGGGTGGCCAGCTGACCACCACGACCGAGGTCGAAAACTGGCCCGGCGACACCGAAGTTCAGGGCCCCGACCTGATGATCCGGATGGAGGCCCACGCCCGCGCCATGGGATGTGAAATCATCGGTGACATCATCTCTTCCGTCGATTTCTCCAAGCGCCCGTTTGTGTGCCAATCCGACAGCGGCACCGTCTATGAGGCCGACAGCCTGATCCTCGCCACCGGTGCGCGCGCCAAATGGCTGGGACTGGAGAGCGAAGAGAAATACAAGGGCTTCGGCGTCAGCGCCTGTGCGACCTGCGACGGCTTCTTCTATCGCGGGCAAGAGATTGTGGTGGTCGGCGGCGGCAACACAGCCGTCGAAGAGGCGCTGTTCCTGACCAACTTCGCCTCCAAGGTGACGCTGATCCACCGCCGGGATGAGCTGCGGGCCGAGAAAATCCTGCAAGACCGCTTGTTCAAGAACCCCAAGATTGAGCCGCTCTGGTTCCACGAGGTCGTGGAAGTCTATGGCGACGACAATCCGCGTGGCGTTGAAGGCGTGAAGGTCAAGCACACCGAGACAGGCGAAATCACCGATATCCCCTGCAAGGGCTTCTTTGTCGCCATCGGCCACGCGCCCGCCAATGAACTGGTGAAGGATGTGCTTGAAACGCATATGGGCGGCTATGTGGTGACCAAGCCCGACAGCACGGAAACCTCCATTCCGGGTGTCTTCGCTGCGGGTGATCTGACCGACCACAAATACCGTCAGGCCGTGACATCCGCCGGAATGGGCTGCATGGCCGCGTTGGAAGCGGAACGGTTCCTGGCTGAGCATGGCGAAGCCGAACGCGAAGAGGTCAATGAACCGCTCGGTTATGGCGCCGAGGCCCCCGCCGCAGAGTAGCCCGCCGTCGCTGAATTCCCAACATCGCGGCCCTGACGCGCCTTGGTCGCGCGGGTCGTCGCGTCGGGCCTTGTTCCATTTGGCGGGATCGCCCGCCTTCACGCTTCAGGATTGGTGTTGTTGCAACAGCGCCGCGAGCCTCGGATGCGGATAGCTGCGCGGCTTGGTGACAGCATAAAACGGCTCTTCAATCTGCAGATCGAAGGGGGCCGTGATCAAAGTGCCCGCCGCAACCTCATCCGCGACCACGACCGCAGGCGCCACCGCCGCCCCCAGACCCGCACGCGCCAGCAATCGCACCATTGCCATGTCATCCACATCTGCGACGATATTGGGTGTGATGCCGAGCCGGGTCACAAGCGCCTGAAAGCCTGCGCGAACCACGTTGTCCGTCGGCAGGATCAGCGGCGCGTGCGCCAGCAAGTCACTGAGTTTGTCAAACCGCACCAAATCGGGTGTGCCGTGAATCTGCACCGGTTGCTGATCGATCCGTTGAGCCGCCAAATGCGGATGGTCCGTGGGGATCTGCGTTGTCAGCACCACATCAAGGTCCATTGCCTCGAGATCCTTGAGAAGCCCGCCCATATTCCCGGATTTCAACGCGACCGGACATGACCGATCCTCTAGGACAGGGGCAAGAAATCGCATCTGAAAGTTCCGAGAAAGCGTTGACAAAGCGCCAATCCGCAGCGGTGGTGCGACGTCCTGCGATTGCTGCAACGTCGCCAGCAGCTCATCCCCGGCCTCAAAAATGCGGGCGGCGTGGTCCATCGCGATCCGCCCAGCCTCTGTCAGCTCCATCCGCCGCCCGACCCGTTCAAACAATGGCAGACCCAAACGCTCTTCCAACTGCCTGATCTGAATGGACAAAGACGATTGCGACACGTTCAATCGCTCCGCCGCGCGGCTCAGATGGCCCTCGGTCGCGACACGATAGAAATACCGTAGGTGATGATAGTTCAGCCGATCAATCATTCTATTTTCTCGAACATAATATCCAAATCTTTATATTTTTCTATATTCGACCACTCCCCTAAGTCCAGCCGCAGATCCAAAACAGGAGCCTCGGCATGGACCTCATCGCGCATATCGCCACGACGATCCTCGAACAACTGCAAAAGCCGACGCTCGCCTTTCTGATCGGCGGCATGATGTTGGCCGCGCTTGGGAGCAAGTTTGAGATCCCCGCCCCGGTCTACAAATTCATCGTGATCCTGCTGCTTCTCAAGGTCGGCATTGGCGCGGGCCTGTCGATCCGCGAGGCCGATCTGGTTTCCCTGATCGTACCCGCCATCGGCGCGGCAATTGTTGGGATCTCGGTGGTGCTCTTGGGTTGCGTGACCTTGCGCAAAATGCGCGGCGTATCGGACATGGATGCAATGGCAACGGTCGGGCTGTTCGGGGCTGTTTCGGCCTCCACCCTGGCAGCAGCCATGGCGATGCTCGATGACGACGGCATCGCCTATGAGGGCTTCATCGGCGCGCTGTATCCGTTCATGGACATCGCCGCCCTCGTGACCGCCATCGCGCTGGCCAAGTTGAGCGCCGCTCGCGCCAGATCTAAAGCGGGCGCAGATGGCACGATGACGATGGGCGGCGGGACCGGGCCATCGGGCGACACGCGCGGGCTTTTGAAAGACATCATGGTCGACACACTACAAAGCCCCGCCATCTCAGCCCTGTTCGCGGGCCTTGCGCTCGGCCTGCTCTCCAACCCCGACACTGTCTATGACAGCTTCTTTGAGCCGCTGTTCCGGGGCCTTCTGTCAATCCTGATGCTCATCATGGGGATTGAGGCCTGGTCGCGGCTGTCGGAGCTTCGCCAGGTCGCCCATGCTTATCTGCTATACGGCCTGACCGCCCCGCTGATCCACGGCGCGATTGGCTTCGGTGTCGGGATGATCGCGCATGAGATGACCGGGTTCTCAGCCGGTGGCGTGATCCTGCTGGCGGTCATGGCGGCCTCAAGCTCTGACATCTCTGGCCCGCCGACGATGCGGGCGTCGCTGCCAGAAGCGAACTCATCGGCCTATGTCGGCACCTCCACCGGCCTTGGCACGCCCATCGCCATCCTCAGCATCCCGCTCTGGGTCGCGCTGGCTGACGCCCTGATCTGACTTGACCTGAACTGCGACCGCCCCACCGTCTGAGACACCGGAGGAGGCCCCATGTGCACTGTCATCACAGCACAGGTTTCCGCCCCTCTCACCATACGGTGCGGAGGCGCGATTGATGACGGATACGCAAATGCCGTCCGCTGTTGAAACCTATCTCGATCTCACCCGCCGGGTGCTGCCGCAGCACGCCCGCACCAAGCGTCGAGATTGGCCGATCCGAAACGACCACTGTTTCCAGCGCGTAGTGCTCGACACGATTACGGGCGGGGTCTGGTACGACACCATTGCAAAACCCGCCTACCGCCACATGACGGACGCACAGGCCCAAGCCGCCGCAGCCCTCAGACGCGATATCCTGAGTGGTGAAGCCGACCTCCACGCCCTCAACGACCAATCGAAACGCTGGCGCGCCCAGCGCAAACGGGATGCCCGATGCCAAAGCGAACCAACCCAGAAGACGCTTGATTTGTAGAAACAGCGGATGATCTGGAGGACATCGTGTCCGACAAGCGCGAGGGCTGGCGCGCCAATCCGGCAAAGGCCCGCCGCCGTCAGCGGCGCTACAAGAACAAGCTGACCCTGGAACTACTGCGCGGGTCCAAGACCGACCCGAAGGACTAGAGACTGTTGCAGAAACACCTTGTTTCTAGCGCGCGACCAAGTTTGTTCTTTTCTGAACAAACTTTTTCGACTAGGTGCGTTCAAAGTTGAACAAACCAAGGGTCGCCGCGTTGACCGCCCACCGCACCATCCCAATGACCGGAGACGAAGAAGCCCTCTTTCGGCTCTTGCGTCAGGTCAATCTGACCTCCGCTGCGAGCCAGCGTGAGATGGCAGAGGCCGTGGGCGTCTCACTCGGGCGGTTCAACGCCCAACTCAAGTCGGCCATTGCCGCCGGGCTTATTCAGACCAGCGATCATGCGGGCGAGGACCGGCGCAAGCGCGTCTCTTACGTTTTGACCCACAAGGGCGCCACCGAACAGGCCCGCCTTACCGATCGATTCCTCGCCAAGAAATTCGCCGAATACGACGCCCTGCACGCAGAGCTCAAAGGCACGTCTAGCGGCTATGTGCCGCCCAATAACAGGACCTCCCTCATGCAAAACAATCTTGCACCCATTCCCGAACTCTATGTGAGTTATGACAGCGCCCAGAAAATGAAGACCGAGGCGGCTGATCTGGTGAGCCACGACCTCACCCCGCGCCAGATCTGCGATCTGGAGCTGTTGATGAACGGCGGCTTCAACCCGCTTAAAGGCTTCCTGAGCGAGGAAGACTACAACTCTGTTGTCGACACGATGCGTCTGAGCACCGGCGAGTTATGGCCAATGCCGATCACATTAGATGTGTCGGAAGCCTTTGCCGAAAGCCTTGAAATCGGTCAGGACATCGCCCTGCGTGACCAGGAAGGCGTGATCCTCGGCACGATGACCGTCACTGACAGGTGGGAGCCGAACAAGGCGCACGAAGCCGAAAAGGTTTTCGGAGCTGACGACGACGCCCACCCGGCCGTCAACTACCTGCACAACCAAGCCGGCAAGATTTACCTGGGCGGCCCTGTGACCGGCATCCAGCAGCCCGTGCACTACGATTTCCGCGCCCGCCGCGACACGCCCAACGAGTTGCGTGCCTATTTCCGCAAACTCGGTTGGCGCAAGGTCGTGGCCTTCCAGACCCGCAACCCGCTGCACCGCGCGCACCAGGAACTGACCTTCCGCGCCGCCCGCGAAGCCCAAGCCAACCTGCTGATCCACCCTGTTGTCGGCATGACGAAGCCGGGCGACGTTGATCACTTCACCCGTGTGCGGTGCTATGAGGCGGTGCTGGACAAATACCCCCAGTCCACGACCTCCATGTCCCTGCTCAATCTCGCCATGCGCATGGCCGGCCCGCGTGAGGCCGTTTGGCACGGTCTGATCCGCAAGAACCACGGCTGCACGCACTTCATCGTCGGCCGCGACCACGCAGGCCCGGGCAAGAACTCGGCTGGCGAAGACTTCTACGGCCCCTACGACGCGCAGGACCTCTTCCGCGAGCATCAGGAAGAAATGGGCATCGAAATGGTCGACTTTAAGCACATGGTTTATGTGCAAGAACGCGCCCAGTACGAGCCTGCCGATGAAATCAAAGACAAGGACGACGTTACGATCCTCAACATTTCCGGCACCGAACTGCGCCGCCGACTGGCCGAAGGTCTGGAAATCCCGGAATGGTTCTCCTTCCCCGAGGTCGTGGCCGAGCTGCGCAAGACCAGGCCGCCGCGCTCAAAGCAGGGCTTCACGGTGTTCTTCACCGGCTTCTCCGGCTCCGGCAAATCCACCATTGCAAACGCGCTGATGGTGAAATTGATGGAAATGGGTGGCCGTCCGGTGACGCTGCTCGATGGCGACATCGTCCGCAAGAACCTCAGCTCTGAGCTTGGTTTCTCGAAAGAGCACCGCGATCTGAACATCCGCCGCATCGGCTATGTTGCGTCCGAGATCACCAAGAACGGCGGCATCGCCATTTGCGCGCCGATCGCGCCCTATGCCACGACCCGCCGGGCTGTGCGTGAGGACATCGAGGCCTTCGGTGCGTTCGTTGAGGTCCACGTCGCAACCTCAATCGAGGAATGTGAGAAGCGCGACCGCAAAGGCCTCTACAAACTGGCCCGCGAAGGCAAGATCAAGGAATTCACTGGAATTTCTGACCCTTACGACGTGCCCGCCGATCCTGAGCTTCGTGTTGAGACGGAGAATGTCGAAGTCGACAACTGCGCCCATCAGGTTCTGTTGAAGCTTGAATCCATGGGCCTGATCGCCGCCGAGTGATCACCCGACACACTGAAAACCAAAGGCGCGAGGTGTCCCCTCGCGCCTTTCTTTTTGGCATATCAGCACGACAGGCCTGTTCGATTGCCAATGTTAAATAATCTCATCTTCATCAAAGAGCGGTGAGGTTTCCAACTGCGTCGCCAGAACCTCAACGGCAGCGGCTGGATCGGCATGGCTGACCTCGGCCAAGTGAAACACTGCATCCCCTTCGTTCACCACCGGCATGACGGCGCGGCCTACGATGATGCCGGCAAAGGGCGCTGCGATCTCAATTTCAACCTCTCCGAATGGATCAGCGACGGAGGCCAGAACCTCGCCTTCCTCAACAACGTCACCGTCGCCGCGAAAGGTGCGCAGCAACCCACCTGCAGGCGCGCGGAGCCATTTGCTCGACTTGCACAGAACGGGCACCCGGCGCGCCTTTGCGATCCCTTTAGCGGGCAGCATCTCCATCTCCCGCAATACGCGCAGGATACCGGCCAGGCCTGCCCGGGCCGCCATCTCATCGAACCGAAGCCCCTCGCCCGCTTCGTAAAGCAGGACATCAACGCCGACCTCTTTGGCCTCCGCCCGGAGTGACCCTTCGCGCAAGGGCGAGGTCAGGATGACGGGTGCACCGAACGCCTTTGACAAGGCCAGCGTGCGATCATTGCCGGGGGAGACGCGCATCTGCGGAAAGTTGGTGCGATGGACGGCAGCAGAGTGAAGGTCGATCCCCAGATCACATCGTTTCACCACCTGATCGAGGAAAATCCCCGCCAGCCGCCCCGCCAGCGATCCGCCGCTTGAGCCGGGGAAGGACCGGTTAAGGTCCCGCCGGTCCGGCAGATACCGGGATCGGTTGTGAAAGCCGAACGCGTTGACGATTGGCACGACAAGCAACGTCCCGCGCAGCTTGTCCAGCAGGTCCGATTGCAGCAGGCGGCGGACGATCTCAACCCCGACCACCTCATCCCCATGCACGGCTGCACTTACGAACACGGTTGGACCCTTGCGGCGGCCATGCAGGACATGGACCCGCAAAGCGACGGGCGTATGATCGGACAGCACTGAGACGGGCACATCGACGGTTCTTTGCGTCCCTGGCTGGATCGCCTCACCTGCAAATTTGAACGGTTCACGCTTTGCCATTCTCGGCCCCTCAAAGGTTCACCGCCAATGTCGCCAAAACAAAAAGCCCCGCAAGTGCGAATTGCGGGGCTTCGATGACGAGGGTCGGAATGCTTAGTGAACCGTCACAGGTTCCATATCGTTCTGACGGGCCAGCACGAAGGCCATCTTGCGGTCTTCAACCAGCGCCAATTGTTCGCCGTCCGCATTATGCACCGCAAACAGCTGGGACAGATCGCCCGCCGCTTCCTGCACATCCGCCGGAAGGTCGGCCACGGCGACTTGTTTGACATAGACGATGCGGTCAGCCCGCGCGGCGAAATCGAATTTCGTATCCATGATCCTTATCCCTTCCTGATATTGATGGTCTGCACGACGCTTTCGGGCACCGAGCGGGTTAAATCCACGTGCAGCAGGCCGTTTTCCATGATCGCCTCGCCCACATCGACGCCTTCGGCCAGCACGAATGAGCGCTGGAATTGCCGCGCCGCGATCCCGCGATGCAGGAACACCCGGCCATCGCTGTCGTCTTTCTGGCGGCCTCGGATCACCAGTTGGTTGTCTTCCACGGTGATCGACAAATCCGCATCCGAAAAGCCCGCCACGGCGAGGGTGATGCGATAGCTCTGCGCGCTGGTCTGTTCGATATTGTAGGGCGGGTAGCCGTCATTGCCAGATTTGGCGGTCCGTTCGACCAGCCGTTCCAGCTCTTCAAAGCCAAGAAGGAACGGATGCGTTCCCAAGGTCAGTTTTGTCATCCGACACGTCCTTTGCGTAAAGCGACCGTCTGTTGCGCGGCCCCAATATCGGCGGCCGCATCAGAAATATGGGATGCAGAAATGCGGGATGCAAGGGGCATCGCCCTTCGCTTTCTCTTTGAGAAAAACGTAACCTCCCTTAAATATAAGACCTCTGCCAAAGGTCACGGATGGAATCGCATGAACAGCAGCGCCCGTATGGAACAGCTCGAAGTGCTGCGCGTGGAACTTGGGGTTTTGCGCCAGGAACACCGTGACCTCGACGACGCGATCCATGCCCTGCAAGACCGCGGCACCGCCGACATGCTGACGGTAAAGCGATTGAAGAAGCAAAAGCTCGCGCTGAAAGACAAGATCGCCCAGCTAGAGGACCGGATTACCCCTGACATTATTGCATGACGGGGTAAGCTGCTGCCGCTGAGATCAGCCGGTTTAAGGCCAGCATCAGATATGCTGCTCGGCGGAGGACCGTAAGCTTCGGTTGCCAGTCAGATGATGTCTGGCTGACAAAGCCAGCACCTTGGAACCACCCTGACAGGGCGAGTTGCTCGACGGTCGATCGATGCGTAAACATGACTGCAACCACGGAAAACCGGAGCCGTATCGTCATGCACCTACGGGAAAGATTGGGTAATGGCCCCGGGGGTCAGTTGGATTTGACGCCGGAACAAATCGACCTGGCCATCCAACGCAGTCGTCAGCCGGGGATTGCCCTTTTGCGCGTCCCGCGCGAGCATCGACTGGATGGTGGGACAACCGGCTGCCGGTTTGGCGGCAACCCAACACTCCCTGCCGAATTTGACTGGCCGACCTATATCGCCGAGGGCGGTGTTGAGATGCCAATGCAATTCCTGTTGCAGGTCGACTTGGCCTCGGTCCCGCGGATTGACGGATTGCCACCCCTTCCCAAGAGTGGAACGCTTTTCGTCTTCTATGACCGCATCCTCGCCCCCCATGTCCGGGAAGGCAGACATCTGAAAGATGGGACGGCCTGCCGTGTGATCTATTCGGACAGGGTGAACGCCGACTGCGCCGAGCGTTCAATCCCTCCGATCCCAGACTTGGAGGATTTCGAACTTGAGCCTCACTACTCCAAGGAAACCAGCTTCACACGTTGGGCCTTTGATCCCGTTCCGGTTGAAACGTATCCAGTCACCGGCTCAGCGCTCCCGGACGCCTGCGAGAAGAGGCTGCAGGACATCATCGGTGAGCGGGATGATCAAATAGCAACGCACCTGCCCGATGGCGTCTTCAAGCGCCACTTGAAGGTGTCTGGCCTTCATACGATGTTCGGCGCGTCTCAACGAAGATACCGCCCAGATGCTGAAACATGCGACCTAATCGGTCTCGATTACGATCCGGACGAGCTGCTGAGTGACGATCATATATTGCTGTTCAGCATTGCTGAGGATCGACATATCCATCACGAGGGCCTCCTCGGATCTGGCGCTGGCTTCTGGATCAAGACAACTGACCTTGCCGACTTGCGTTTCGAAAACGTCGTCGTCTGGGCTGATCACTACGCTTAAGAACGATCTCTAAACGAGCGCAAAGCGGTGTCCTTCATTGTCACCCCTATCGAATAGCACGAACAGTTATCCGAGCAGCCGTCGGGGACGGCGACTTTGTCTCGCTCAGCCTCCCCTCATCCGCCTTCCCCAATTGCGCCCCTGCCCCACCCCGCTATAAAGCGGCCAACAGATGAAAGGCGCACACATGACCCCTCCTGTTGGCATCATCATGGGCAGTCAGTCCGACTGGGCCACCATGCGCGAAGCAGCCGCGCTCCTGGATGAACTCGGTGTGGCCTATGAGACCAGGATCGTCTCTGCACACCGAACGCCCGACCGGCTGTGGTCCTACGGCAAAGAGGCGGCGGATCGCGGCCTTCAGGTCATCATTGCGGGCGCGGGCGGGGCCGCGCATTTGCCCGGCATGATGGCCTCCAAAACGCGCATCCCCGTTATCGGTGTCCCGGTGCAGACCAAGGCCCTGTCAGGCGTCGACAGCCTCTATTCCATCGTCCAGATGCCCAAAGGCTTCCCCGTTGCCACCATGGCCATCGGGGCTGCGGGGGCGGCGAATGCGGGTCTCATGGCTGCTGGTATCCTCGCGCTCCAAGACGACGCTCTCGCCCAGCGCCTCGACGCCTGGCGCGACGCGCTGTCGGCCTCAATCCCAGAGGAGCCAAGCGATGACTGAAGCCCTCAAACCCGGCGCCACGATCGGCATCCTTGGTGGCGGTCAACTGGGCCGGATGCTGTCCGTCGCCGCCGCGCGGCTCGGCTTCAAGACCTGCATCTATGAACCGGGCGGCGATTGCCCTGCGAGCCATGTTGCCAATTACCACTTCCAGAAGCCCTACGACGACACCGACGCGCTCACCCAATTCGCTCAGAGCTGCGATGTGGTCACGTATGAGTTCGAAAATATCCCGACCGACGCGCTCGACATCATTGAGGCCCACGCACCCCTGCATCCCGGGCGCGAAGCGCTGGCGACGTCTCAGGATCGCTTTCTTGAGAAGAACTTCCTCACCCGGATCGGCCTGAAAACCGCACCCTTCGCTGCCGTCGATGATGCCGACAGCCTGGAACGCGCGATCGACCAAATCGGCACACCCGCGATCCTGAAGACCCGGACGCTCGGCTATGACGGCAAGGGTCAGGCACGATTGGCCTCGCCCGACGATGCAGCGACGGCGCTTGAGGCCATGAAGGGCGCCCCCGCGCTCCTCGAAGGATTTGTCAATTTCACCTCCGAAGTGTCCGTTATCGGGACGCGCAGCGCGGATGGCGCCATCGCCTGCTTCGATCCCGGCGAAAATGTCCATGAGGGCGGCATCCTGCGGACCACGACAATTCCGGCAACCCTGACCTCAGCCCAGCGCACCGATGCGGTATTGCTGGCCGCAAACATCCTCAACGCGCTCGACTATGTCGGCACGATGGGGGTGGAGCTGTTCGTCACGCCAGCGGGCCTCATCGTCAATGAGATCGCCCCGCGCGTGCACAATTCAGGTCACTGGACCCAAAACGGCTGCGCCGTCGACCAGTTTGAACAACATATCCGCGCTGTCGCCGGATGGCCTTTGGGGGACGGCTCACGTCATTCCAACGTGGTGATGGAGAACCTGATTGGCGACGATATGAACCGGGTGCCTGACCTCTCCGCCACCAACGTCTCACTCCACCTCTACGGCAAGGCGGAGGCCAAACCGGGCCGCAAAATGGGTCATGTGAACCGCGTCACCGGGCCCGCAAATTAAGCGATGCCCTGCGCGTCTTTGGTTCTCAAATACTCAAAAAAATTACTGCAGACCGAACATCACGCCGCCAAGGGTTAAGCCACGGTCGAACCGCCCATCGCGCAAAAATTCCTGCACCTGCCGCATGACCAGCGGGTTATTCATCATGAACGTGTGCGTCACGGGCAGCACAAGATGGTCTTGCATGCCCTCCAGCCGGGTTGAATCGACGGACACCTTCCCGTCATCCGCACCCTCGATCAGGCTGGAATAATAGGCGTTGAGCGTCCGGTCCCCGGCGATGATGCCCAGCTCATATCCCGGCCACGGCAGGCTGAGCGGCGCCCCGCGATCGTCCGATCCCTCAACGCCAAGCTCCATCCCGGCGGGGCCATTCACCCATTCGAACGGCTCCAGATCACCGAAGATATCCACCAGTTCAGAACCATTGTTCGGCGGCCCCAACATGACCACCCGTCCCATCAGCTCAGGACGATCATTGGACAGATAGACCCGGACGAGGATGCCACCCATTGAATGCGTCACGAAGTTGACCCGCCGATCCCCACACGCCGCGACCGCCTGCGGCATGTTCTCGGCGACGAGGGTGTCCAGGTCGGCGCTGGTCGACGGATACCCCTCATTGACGACGAAATAGCCCTCTGCCTCCAGAATTTCCTGCAACGGCAGGAACGAGGTTTCGGTTCGGGCCAAACCGTGCAGCAGAACCACACACTCCTCCGCCGCAGCGGCCAAGGGTGCGAACAAAAGGAACAGGCTTGCGAATAGACGTCTCATGTTCCGAGATTTAGGGCGATTGGTCAGCTTTGGTAAGGTCTGGCTTGCCTGACCGGCCTTGTGACGTCAGGGTATTTGCATGTCCCGCCCAATCCGGCTCGCTGTGCGGGCCATCGTGATGCAGAACGATCACCTCTTGCTGGTGAATGCCTATCCGGGCCGCACCGACTTGTGGTGCGCGCCGGGGGGTGGCGCGGAACCACATCAAAGCCTGCCGGACAATCTGGCGCGCGAGGTTTTTGAAGAGACCGGATTGACGATCGACATCGGCGATCCCGTCCTCTGCAACGAGTTTCACGATCCCGATCGCGGCTCTCATCAAGTTGAGCTTTTCTTTCGATGCAGATTGGTCTCAGGGACGCTTGATGAGGCTTGGGCCGATCCCGAACAGATCGTGAGCGACCGCCGCTGGGTGAGCCGGGAGGAGTACGACACCCTGCTCGTGCGGCCAAAACCGTTGGCCGCCGTCGCCTGGCAGGAGCCAGGCGCTCCGGTTTACGACCCGCTGGAGCGGATCATTCCCTAACAAAGAAATGGAAAAAGGCGACCCATGAGGACCGCCTTTCTCTTGTTTTTCAGCGTCTCGGGTCTTGGCTCTCGCGGTTTCTGCGAAACCGCTGTCGCCAAGCTTCCGATATCACAAACCCGTTGGGCTTGTGATTACATCATGCCGCCCATGCCGCCCATGTCGGGCATGCCGCCGCCAGGAGCGCCTGCGCCTTCCTTGGCGGGCTTGTCTGCAACCATGGCTTCCGTCGTGATCAGGAGGCCAGCCACAGAGGCTGCATCCTGGAGCGCGGTGCGGGTCACCTTGGCCGGGTCAATCACGCCGAACTTGAACATGTCGCCATATTCTTCGGTCTGCGCGTTGAAGCCAAAGGACGCGTCAGCGCTTTCGCGGATCTTGCCAGCCACAACCGAGCCGTCGACGCCGGAGTTTTCGGCGATCTGGCGCAGCGGAGCTTCCAGAGCCTTGCGGACGATGTTGATGCCGATGTTCTGGTCGGCGTTCGCACCTTCCAGACCGTCCAGCGCCTTGCCTGCCTGTACCAGCGACACGCCACCACCCACAACGATGCCCTCTTGGACAGCTGCGCGGGTTGCGTTGAGCGCGTCATCGACGCGGTCCTTGCGCTCTTTCACTTCGATTTCAGACATGCCGCCCACGCGGATCACAGCAACACCGCCGGCCAGCTTGGCCACGCGCTCTTGCAGCTTTTCACGGTCGTAGTCGGACGTGGTTTCTTCGATCTGACCACGGATCTGGGCCACACGTGCCTCGATCTCGGCCTTGTCGCCAGCACCGTCCACGATGGTGGTTTCGTCCTTGGTGATGGAGACGCGCTTGGCAGAGCCCAGCATGTCCATCGTGACGTTTTCCAGCTTCATGCCGAGGTCTTCGGAGATGACCTGACCGCCTGTCAGGATCGCGATGTCCTGCAGCATGGCCTTCCGACGGTCACCGAAACCCGGTGCCTTGACGGCTGCGATCTTCAGACCGCCGCGCAGCTTGTTGACGACGAGCGTGGCCAAAGCCTCACCTTCCACGTCTTCTGCAATGATCAGAAGCGGCTTGCCGGACTGGATGACGGATTCGAGCAGCGGCACCATCGGCTGCAGCGAAGACAGCTTCTTCTCGTGCAGCAGGATGATCGCATCATCCAGCTCGGTCGTCATCTTGTCAGGGTTGGTGACAAAGTAAGGCGACAGGTAACCGCGGTCGAACTGCATGCCCTCGACGACGTCGGTTTCGGTCTCAAGACCCTTGTTCTCTTCCACGGTGATGACACCGTCATTGCCGACCTTCTGCATCGCGTCTGCGATCTGGTTGCCGATTTCTTCTTCGCCGTTGGCGGAAATCGTACCGACCTTGGCGACTTCTTCGCTGTCCTTCACCGGACGGGCAGCGTCTGCAATGGCAGTCGCAACCTTGGTCGTAGCGAGGTCGATGCCGCGCTTCAGATCCATCGGATTCATGCCAGCGGCGACCGCTTTCATGCCCTCTTTGACGATGGCCTGGGCCAGAACGGTTGCGGTCGTGGTGCCGTCACCCGCTTCGTCGTTGGTGCGGGAAGCAACTTCCTTCACCATCTGCGCGCCCATGTTCTCGAACTTATCTTCCAGTTCGATCTCTTTAGCGACAGACACACCATCCTTTGTGATGCGCGGTGCGCCGAAGGACTTTTCCAGAACCACGTTGCGGCCTTTGGGGCCGAGGGTCACTTTCACCGCATCGGCAAGGATGTTCACACCCTTGAGCATCCGGTTACGGGCATCGGTATCGAATTTGACGTCTTTAGCAGCCATATTCTCTCTCCATAGATTGGGTTTCGTAGGGCGGGACTGGTCCCGCCGCTCCTACGTCGTGGGTTGCGTCCGATTAGGACAGCGTCCCCATGATGTCGCTCTCTTTCATGATCAGCAGTTCTTCGCCGTCCACGGTGACTTCCGTGCCGGACCACTTGCCGAACAGGATGCGGTCGCCGGCCTTGACGGCCATCGGGATCAGCTCACCGCTGTCCTTGCGCGCACCTTCACCACAGGCGATGACTTCGCCCTCAGAGGGCTTTTCCTTGGCGGTGTCGGGGATGATCAGGCCGCCAGCGGTCTTCTCTTCGCTTTCCACGCGGCGCACGAGCACCCGGTCATGAAGCGGGGTAAAAGCCATGTCAGTAGCTCCTTACGTTAGCAATTTCGGGGGTCCTCCCTGGACCCGTTAGCACCCACCTTGGTCGAGTGCTAACGGCGCATAGCTAGGGAAGCGAAACGAGCGTGTCAACGGGCGAAAAAGGGAAAATTTCTAGAATTGTGCGGCGGATGAAGAGATGTCGGCCGACGTAGCGTCGAAGGTCAAACCATCACAAAAAGCCGCCATTTGAAGCAGTCGGCCAATTGGCTGCTTTGCCATAGCCTTGAGCGATCAAGAGTCGGGATGTTCATCGCCTCTTTCGTTTGCTCAAACGCCGATCCTGCCTAACGCGACAGCGCGTCCGCGATGATTGGGTTCATCAGATCTGGCTTTGTCATGGCGGCCATGTGCCCGCCGCGTTCAATCTCAACAAACTGCCACTGAGGGATGCCTCGTTTCATCAAGGAAACGATCTCACTGATTGTTCTAACTGTGTCCGCCGCATAAACGACCGTCGTCTTGAACGGCAGGTCAGACTGCCACGCTGATAAAGGGGTCGTCTCATTCATCACGCTGTCCCATTCATGGAAATTGGGCTCTAAGGCGGTTGTGAATTTGGCGCGACGGTCTTCTGGCATGGCGTCCCAACTTCCCGCGCCAGTCCAATAATCTGCAAATATCTCAGCGGCGATAGGCCAAGTGTGGTCCGTTCCACTTCGTTTGATTGTATTGCGTAGACGAAGTGCTTCTTGAAAGGCCTCGTCGCGCCCATTCTGTTGCAGAAGATAGAACGGGTTCGGTTCTATTAAGATCAGACGATCTACCTGACTTTTGAATAGTGAAGCAGCTTTCATAGCGACGCTTCCGCCAAAGGAATGGCCTACTATGGAAACCTTGCTTCCGTCATCTGGAATGGAGGGCGCGAGCAGGCTCGCTTGGTCTTCCAGTGTTTGCGTTTCTCGTTCTGACCACCGCCGGGTGGCGCCGTATCCAAACAGGTTCACAGCAATGAAGTGAAACCTGTCGGCAAGAGCGTTCATGAGACCTTGCCATTGCCGCGCACCAGCAACGCTGGAATGAACGAGAATGACCTTTGGCCCGTTGCCAGCTTCGATAAAGTCCGTTTCCACTAATTCAGTCACGTTGAGCCCCCAAAAATTGGGTAGTAACAGCCTCTGTGTACCGATTTCACGTCTGCGGCACAATTGAAGCGAAATGGACAAGTGTGCGCCTCGTAGCATTTCGAAGAGTTGGGTTTGCCAGTTCTCGTCCGCACTTCCGCTCAAAAGAGCCGCTTGATGTTGAGAAACTTCATGTCCTCAGCTCCCCCAAAGACGACGCAAAACCGCAGTTCAAACGTCGCTGACGCAACAATCCGTCTTTCTGCAAAATCCCACAAAATAAGGCTTGCCGCGACTCAGCGACGCGGCCTATCCCCTCCGCACATCTTCAAAGGAGACGCGACATGGCAATGAGGAACCTTTCCCGAGCCTGCTGATGCAGCCCCGATGCTCACCGGCCTGTCGCGGCCCAAATTCACCAAAACGCAAACGCCTTCCGACCCGTTCTTCACCGGGTGGGGACGCTTTTTGGACCTCCTTTCGAAGGACATCACAATGTACAATCACTTCTACGTCCCGCCGCATTTGGGCGGCGACCCCGCCATCAAACCCTTGGGTGTCCGCACCCAAGTAAGACGCAACCAACCGCAGCATCTGGACATGCGGATCGACGCCCCCGGCGCAGTCTTCGACGGCCATGATCTGTCGAGCCTGATGACAGATACCGGACCCCGCGTCGTCTATCTGCCGCGCAAAGGCATCCGGCAACGGGTGGCTGAGACGCTCATACGCTTGGGCGAACGCCTGATGCCGCACAATACCAGCCCCTTCGGCCAGCCTGCGATCTGATCGCAGGGCTGGCCGATCTTCCTCCGCTCCAGTCCAAGCCTTTGGCCCAAATCGCTGGCCCCATTCTGATGGCCCGGACCCATTGGCGCTGTCCGGTTGCCCTCGTCAGATATGCTGCCTACCTTCCCCACACCAGTTGTGGAGAGACCCGTGCCCTTATTGTTCCATGTCCGAACCCTGATCCTGTCACTGATCGTCCTGCTCCCCTCCGCCGCCGCAGCCCTGTGCAATGGCCCGGATCTGTGGTCGCAATTGTCCGACGAGCGCAGAGCAGACATCAAAGCGGCTGCTGGTGAGATTCGATACGGCAGCGGCAATTTCTGGGAGGCCACACGCGACGGCACCACGCTGACCATCATCGGCACGATGCATCTGCCCGACCCACGTCACCAGGCGACGCTCGCGCGGCTCGCGCCGCTTATCGACGCCGCCGACCTCCTCCTCGTTGAGGCGACGCTGCAAGATCAAAGCGACATGCAGGTCTACATGTCCCGCAACCCCGATCTGATGACCATCACCGACGGCCCGACCCTGCCCGACCTGGTCGATGAGGACACATGGGCCGCCATTGAAGAGGCCGCCGCCGCCCGCGGCGTGCCGGGCTTCATGGCGGCGAAAATGCAGCCGTGGTTCCTCAGCCTGACACTGGCACTGCCGCCTTGTGCGATGTCGTCCATGATCGCGGGCGACGCTGGCATCGACAACATGATCATCGAAGAGGCCCAGTCGCGCGGCTTGCCCGTAGCAGCCCTTGAGCCGTGGGAAGACATGTTCGCGCTCCTGACGTCCGGCACGTTCGAAGAACAGCTTGAGGCGCTGCGCCTGTCGCTTGTGGACCCCGACCTACAGGACGCAATCATCGTTTCGCTCATCGATTTCTACTTTGCCGAGCAATCGGCCGTCAGCTGGCAGCTCGGCTATGCCATTTCGGAGTTTTTGCCTGACATGGATCAGGCCACATTTGACGCGCAGATGGCCCAGATGGAGCAACAACTGCTCATCGATCGCAATGCCAGCTGGATCCCTGAAATTGAAGCCGCTGCCGCGCAACATGAAGAGATCATGATCGCTTTCGGTGCGGCCCACCTTTTCGATGAGACCGGAGTGCTTGCCCTGCTTGAAGCGAACGGCTGGACGATCTCCCCGCTCTAGGAGCCGCTAGACGTCGCCCCAATCTGCCAGCCCCTGTCGCCCCGAAGCACTGAGCCTGTAAACACCGCGCTCGACCTTCTCAAACCACCCGTAATGGTCGTCGCGCATAATCCGCGTCGCAGCGGGTACTTCCGCCCAATCGGCGACCGTTGACCCCTTGGACGGGCCATGCACCGCCAGAAACCGCGCGCATTTCAGCGCGTCCTGCCGGTAGCCCGTTACGATGCCGTGGCGCGTCGCCCCACCGTCATTGGGGTCGCCTTCCAACCGGTCAAAGGCCCTGAGCAACCGGGTCTTTTTCTTCTTCAAGACCCGCGCCGTATAAGGCCCCGGATCGGCCAAAGCCTCCACATGCCCATCCCGCGCCCGCACTGTCAGCACGCCAAGCCCCAAACGCCGGGCGAGCTTGACGTTGTTGCGCAGCGCCTTGCCCTTGCCCCCTGCAGGCACTGCCACATAAACGTCTTCGCTGACCGCCAAACGCTCGATCGCCTGATGGAACAACGCCAGCGAGAATCCCAGTTTCAGCTCAACAATAACGACCTCTGACCCGCGACGTCCAACAACATCGGCCGCACCAACCTCGCCTTTCACCTCGAAGCCCTGACGCTGAAGGTAGGCCTTCACCGGGCCGTAAAGATCGCTCTCCCGCATGGGCCTCCTTCCTCATGGCAGCTATACCACCTGCCCCCGTGACACCCGTGACGCACACCCCTATAAGGCGCGCAAAATCATCCCGTTCAAAGGCGTATTCGACCATGGCAACTCTCGTTTTCGGCCACAAGGCCCCTGACACCGACAGCACCGGCTCCCCCCTCATCTGGGAATGGTTTCTCAACCATCAGGGCGGTGACGCGAAGGCCGTCCTGCTGGGCGATCCGAACACCGAAGCCAAATTCGTGGCAGACCGCTGGGGCTTTGATCTGCCTGAGGTGATTGGCGACGTGGACGACGATCAGCCCTGCATCATCGTCGACACCAACAATCCCGCTGAGCTGCCCGCCAACATCAACGGCGCAGACGTACAAGCCATCATTGATCACCACAAACTGGTCGGCGGACTTGAGACCAAGGGCCCGATCGACATCACCGTGCGGCCCGTCGCCTGCACCGCGACGATCATGTACGACATGATGGGCAGCCACGTGGATCACATGCCCGATGCGATCAAGGGCCTGATGCTCAGCTGCATCCTGTCCGACACGCTGGAGTTCCGCTCTCCCACCACAACCGACAAAGACCGCGATCTGGCGGTGGCGCTGGCCGGTCAGCTGGGCCTTTCGATCCCCGAATACGCGGGTGAGATGTTTGCCGCCAAATCCGACGTCTCCGCCTTCAGCGACGCAGAGCTGCTGCGGATGGACAGCAAAGAATACGAAGTCGATGGCACCAAGTTCCGCGTCTCCGTGCTTGAAACCACGGCGCCCGCCATCGTGCTCGACCGCAAAGCGTCGATCATGGACAGCATGACAACCGTCGCAGCCGAAGACGGCGTCGATCAGGTCCTGCTCTTCGTGGTCGACATCCTCAACGAAGAGGCCACAATGCTGATCCCCAATGACCTCACCAAGGGTGTGGCAGAGAAGAGCTTTGGTGCCACCGTGTCCGGCGACAGCGTGGTTCTGCCTGGTGTGATGAGCCGAAAAAAGCAGATCATCCCGGCGCTCAAGGTCTGACGACGGGGTCGGCGCCCTCCCTCTTTGGTTCAAAAATACTCACCCAATGGGAGGGCGGGCGGGGCGATGTGCGGCACGCACGAGCGTCGCGCCCCTCCGTTTACCGCCCCTTAACGCCCTCGCAGCCGCAGCATGGGCCAAAACCCGGACGGCTTGCAGGTTGCCATACGCTTGCCAGCTGCGGAATTCGGGCCACAATACCTGTCTCAAGAAAGGCCCAAATCTCATGATCCCGATCATCTCTCGCTTCTCCGAAATTTCCGCCCAATATGACGTGGCCCTCGTCGATCTGTGGGGTTGTGCTGTGAACGTCATCACAGCACTGCCTT
>JBCBCS010000012.1:0-31485 GCA_038530475.1 Pseudomonadota bacterium | reverse complement strand
GCTGGTGCAGCACAAACTGACGCTGATGCGCGACAAGGACACGCCTACGGCGGTCTTTCGACAACTTCTGCGGGAGATCAGCCAGCTTTTGGCCTATGAGGTGACGCGTGAGTTGCCCATGACCACCAAAACCATCGAGACCCCTCTGGAGCCGATGGCAGCGCCGGTGCTGGAGGGAAAGAAACTTGCCCTGATTTCCATTCTGCGGGCGGGCAATGGCTTGCTCGATGGCGTGCTTGAGCTGATCCCGTCAGCCCGCGTTGGCTTTGTCGGGCTTTACCGCGATGAAGAGACCCTGCAACCGGTGCAGTATTACTTCAAAGTCCCGACCGAGTTGCAGGACCGCACGGTTATCGCCGTCGACCCGATGCTGGCCACAGGAAATTCCTCGATTGCGGCGATCAATTTGCTGAAGGAGGCGGGTGCGAAAAACATCCGGTTTTTGTGTCTTCTGGCCTCGCCCGAAGGGATCGAGGCGATGAAAAAGGCCCATCCGGACGTGCCGATCGTGACAGCTGCTGTAGATAGTCACTTGAATGACAACGGATATATTGTCCCAGGGCTAGGGGATGCGGGTGACCGCATGTTTGGCACAAAATAAAGGTATAATTCCTTTACAAATTAGGGATTGTTCGCCATCCTGCCACAATATCTTGTGGGGGGCGCTATGCTGTATTTCGGGAAACGGGCAGGTTTTCTTTCGTCGGTTGCTGTCACGGCGGCCTTGCTGATCGGTGCGGTGCCGCCTTCGGCTGAGGCCCAAGGTTTGCGGGACGCCCAGCCCCCGGCAGAATTTCCACCTGCCTCTTATACCGGCAATCAATATGTCGACAGCCGCGGTTGCGTGTTCGTGCGGGCCGGGATCGGCGGTGTCGTCGACTGGGTGCCGCGAGTGACCCGCGACCGAGAGCAGCTTTGCGGCTTCCAACCCACCCAAATCGCGGGCACGACGCCCACCGCGCCGCTGCCGGATGTGCCGAACCCGCTGGACACGCCGGTTGCAGGTCTGCCGCCGCGCGATGCCGCGCCAACACCAACGCCCGCGCCTGAGCCCGAGCCAGCCCCGGCACCGGTCGTGGCCACCGCGCCTGAAACAACCCCGGCTCCGGTGCAGCGGCCCGTCCAGCAACCCGCGCCGGTTGTGGCGGCACCTTCCGCTCAAGAGTTCAACGATGCCATCAACCCTCTGACCGGTCAGTCGGTTGCTTCGGCAACCGCTGCGCCGGCCGCGACGCCTGCGCCGGTTGCGACGCCTGCGCCGGTTGCGACGCCTGCGCCGGTTGCGACGGCTGCGCCGTCTCCCCAAATCATTACGCCGCCCGCAGTCGAGCCTGAACCGCGGACGATCACCCGCGCTGAGGCGTGCGAGGGCCGCACGGGTATACAACCCAATTTCATCAGCGCCCGCACCGGCGAGCCCATTGATTGCGGCCCCGCGCCTCAAGTGGCAGCTGTCACCGCACCCGCAGCGGCCCCCGCTGTCGCGCCGACCGAGGCCCAGCCGCAAACACAGCGACTGACGCGCGCCCAAGCTTGCGCTGATGCGGCGGCAACGGGACGTCAATATGTCAGTGCACGAACTGGATTGCCGCTGGACTGTACCGGCGTGACAACTCCGAGCCTTGGCAATGCGTTGGCGCAGATCCGCGAAGATCTGCAACTGCCGCAAACGCCGTATTCCAATCCGCTGGATCAAGCGCCGGGGGCCACCAGCGTCTTTGGCCAGCGCCCGGTGACGGCGGCAACATCGCCGGTGCCTTATTCGAACCCCCTCGACGCCGCACCGGGGTCGACCTTCACGCCCGGGGTCAACACGCAGTTGGCCTCCTGCGACTTTGGCAATGGCTGGAGCTGGGGCCCCTCAAGCACGCTGCCGATGCGCTGTGGTCCGCAGCACCAGTCGCCCTCCGGTCAAGTCGAGCAAGCTGCCCCGACAACCACCTATGCGCGGACCCAAGCGCCTGCGGGACAGCAAGTGGCTCAGCTCTTTGGTCAGGAACCAGCGCCCTATTCCAACCCAACGGGGTCCTATTCGCTGCAAGCGGCGTCCACGCCACCGGCGGGGTATGCGCAGGTCTGGGATGATGGTCGGATCAACCCGCTGCGCGGCCTGCCCGCAGGTGCGCAAGACACGTCGCCGAGTGTGGTCTACGCGACCCAACCGACCGCGCAACCCCTTGATGAGCCACGGATGTCGACCCGCACAACACCGCCCGCCGTCCAGCAACCCCGGGCCGAGCAGATCAGCGGCGACCGCTATGTGCAGGTGGGCACGTTTGCCAGCCGCGATCAGGCACAGCAGGTCGCTCAGAGCCTGCGGGCGCAAGGCCTGCCGATGCGGATTGGGGTGTTTACGCAGAACGGACAGGAACTCCGCATCGTTCTGGCCGGACCTTTCGGAAGCGAGGGCCAGCTGCAAGCAGCCCTCGGCACCGCCCGTTCGGCCGGTTTCTCGGGGGCCTTCACGCGCCGCTAGAACGCGCACCACGAAAAATTTGAAGCCCTCGAAGAGAAGGCCCCGCCGTCCGACGCGGGGCCTTCTTGATTTCAGAGCGGCGGTCGGGGCCTAGCTGCAAATGCCCTGAAGGCTGATCCAGTCCGCATCGCTCAGCAACGCGGGCGCGGGTTGGCCCACCATCGGGTCGGCCTCAATCAGCGGCAACGTCCGTTCTCCGGTGATATCGACAGCGTAGGCGTAAGGTGTGCTGGGGATCCCCGCTTGGGCAAACAGCGGGAGAAGCGTGTCATTGGCCGGTCTCTCAGGCGGGGCCGCGAAGAGCGTCTCTGCATAGCTTTCCAGCGTTTCGGCGGCGATTTCACCAGTGGTGAGCAGGCCAAAGGTGGTGCCAAGGCCGCTCGTCTCAAGCAGACGGACCAAGGGGTCCTGTTCCAGCCCGGTTGCGGTGGCGGCAAGAATATGGCCGGCGACAACCGCCGGGTCGTCGGTATCTTCAATCAGATCGCGGTTCATCACGATCAGGCCGCCGGGCAGATAGACAGCCCGGTCCGGACCTGAGGGCACCACGAAGACCTGTCCGCCAGCCTCGGCCCCCAGCGCCTCCGCATGCAGCCGCTCTGCGGCCCGCATGCCCAAGGGCGACCGGCAGGCTGGCCCAGTGACCCGCTGGATATGTCCCAAGAGCGTCGCCCCGATCTCAGCCCGTTGCACAGGCGGCACCACGGCCTGCGCCTCACGCACAAGGGCGTCGGGCAACCAAAAGACCCCAAGGGCCGCGATCCCGCCCAGGATGACCGCAAGGCTGACCCCGCGCAACCGGCCCGGACGCGCGCGGCGGCGTTTGACGGTTTTGCGCACCGTTTCCATCGCGTCGATCATCATGTCATCCGCGATTTCAAGCGTTTCGGTGGCGCCTGTGTCGGGTGAGAACAGCGCCGGGCGTTCGCCCGCATTCAATCGCGACACTGCAGGCAGCGACCAGTGGGTGAGCGGGCGGCCCGCGTTGTCCGAAATCACCAAGGTGGCCTGGCCGAACGACACGACAACTTCGCGCCGCTGCGCGTCTGGTGTCTCACGCCAAAGCCCGCCGCTTTCCAGCCGCGCATACGCGTCGAGCGCCGTTTTGTGTTCGGTTGTCCTGTCTGCCATCGGGGCCTGCTCTGCCACCTGTTTGCGGCAGTGTAACCCGGTGTCGCGTCGAAGGACAGATGCGTTGCTTACGCGGCGGTAAAGGTTTTACGCAGCTCGAATTTCTGGATCTTGCCGGTTGAGGTTTTGGGCAGCTCTCCGAAGACAACTTTCTTGGGGCATTTGAACCCGGCCAAACGTTCACGGGTAAAGGCGATCATCGCGGCTTCGTCGCCGCTGCGCCCGTCTTTCAGCTCAACAAAGGCGCACGGCACCTCGCCCCATTTGTCGTCCGGCATCGCCACCACGGCGCAGAGCATCACGTCGGGATGATTCATCAACGCGCCTTCGACCTCGACGGATGAGATATTCTCCCCGCCGGAGATGATGATGTCCTTGGCCCGGTCGGCAATCTGGATGTGGCCATCAGGGTGCTGCACGGCGAGGTCGCCGGAATGGAAATAGCCGCCCTCAAATTCTTTCGCGGTGGCGTCGGGGTTCTTCAGATACCCCTTCATCACGGAATTGCCGCGGATCATGATCTCACCCTGCGTGGCGCCGTCCATCGGCACCTGAGCCATCTGATCGTCCAGCACGGTGATGTCTTCCATCTGCGGGAAGGCCACACCCTGCCGCGCCTTGAGAGCGGCCTGTTCATCGGCGGGTTTGTCGTCCCACGCCGCATCCCACAGGCATTCGGTGACGTGACCGTAGGTTTCCGTCAGCCCGTAGACCTGCTGGACGTGAAAGCCCAATTTGCTGATCGCTGCCAAAGTCGCGGGGGCGGGTGGGGCGCCTGCGGTGAAGACCTCAACGGTATGGTCAAAGTCACGACGCTCCTCCTCTGCGGCGTTCACGATGAGGTTGAGCACGATCGGCGCGCCGCCGAAATGGGTCACGCCCTCATCTGCAATCGCATCATAAATCGCCTTGGCCGAAATATCGCGGCAGCAGACCACGGTGCCACCCAAGAGCGGCATCATCCACGTGTGGTTCCAGCCGTTGCAGTGAAACAGCGGCACAATGGCAAGGAATTTGGGATAGAGCGTCATCCGCCATGTCACAGGCGTGCCCATCGTCATCAGATAGGCGCCCCGGTGGTGATAGACCACGCCCTTGGGCCGCCCGGTGGTGCCGGATGTGTAATTGAGCGCGAGGCTCTCCCATTCGTCCTCGGGCATGATCCAGTCGAATTCCGGGTCGCCCTTGGCCAGGAAGCTCTCGTAATCAATCTGCTCGCCGATTTCAGGGATGCCAGCCTGGGGGTCCGGCACCTCAACGATGAACGGCGCGGGGCCCTCCATCGCGTCGATCGCTTGCATGGCGACGGGCAGGAACTGGCTGTCGACGATCAGCACCTTCGCCTCCCCGTGATCGAGGATGTAGGCGATGGTATCGACATCGAGGCGGATGTTGATTGTGTTGAGCACCGCACCACAGGCCGGCACCCCGAAATGCGCCTCTGCCTGTGCAGGCACGTTGGGCAGAATGGTTGCCACGACGTCGCCGGGCTGGACGCCTGCGCCCTGCAGCGCTGAAGCAAGACGGCTGACGCGGGCATGATAGTCGGTGTAGCTGCGCCGCTCGGTGCCGTACACAATCGCCTCGCGGTCGGGATAGACCTTTGCGGCCCGGCGGAGATGGCTCAGCGGGGTGAGCGGTACATAATTGGCCGGGGTTTTCCCAAGACCCGTCTCATCGCGCATCCACCCCATGGCCTGTCCTCCCAGCTGCCGATCATTTGTCAGACATATAGGTTGGCCGACAGCCCGTGAATGTCAATTTGCAAAACACGCGAGGTCTCTTGCGTGCGGGCTGCGCGTGCTCCAACGTCGCGCCATGCAAGACACCCGGCCCGCCCTTTCGATGATCTGTACCCTGAGCGGCATGTTCGTGCTTGCGCTGACCGACAACCTTGTTGTGCTGATTTCCGAAACGTCGTCGCTGTGGTTCTTTCAGACGATCCGCGGGGCCCTTGCGGTGAGCATGATCGGATGTCTGGCGCTGCTGGGTCTTGTGTCGCTCAAGGCCAAGCGCCCGCTGCGCGTCATTGCCCGCAACGCAATGACAGCAACGTCACTGCTGGTCTATTTCGGCTGCCTTGCCTTTCTGCCCATCGGGGTGGTCGCAGCAGGCTTCCTGACGGCCCCGATCTGGGTGCTGGTCTTCTCTATTCTGTTTCGCGGCACCCGCGCCGGGCCGCGTCGCCTTGCAGCGGTGGCGCTTGGATTTGCAGGCGCGTTGATGGTGGTCTGGCCGGAGGAGGGGAGCTTGACGCTCTTGTCCTTCACCCCAATCCTCGCTGGTGTGTTCTACGCGATCTCAGCGATTGGCACGCGGGCGTGGTGCGAAGGTGAGGGGACCTGGGTGATGACCTTCGCCTATGTCGGCATTCTGGGACTCTACGGGCTGACGGGCCTGATCATCCTGACCATCTGGCCCATCGGGGACCCGGCGGCAGGGGTGCAATGGGTGACGACGGGCTATGTCGCGCCGACGGTGACGTTCGGCTGGGTGACGTTGGCGCAGGCCGTGGGCAGTATCCTCGGCGTTTTGCTTCTGACCCGCGGCTACCAGTTGGGCGAGGCGTCCTATGTCGCCATCAACGAATACTCGATGATCGTTTTCGCCAGCTTCTTTGCGTGGCTCCTCTGGGACCAGACCATCAGCGAGTTCGCGATGATAGGGATGGGCCTGATCATTCTCTCGGGGTCCATCATCGCGCTCCGGTCAGACCGGCCACGGGTGCCGGCATGATCGTCTCGCGCGGACGGGGATACATCTTTGTCCATATCCCCAAGACGGGCGGGACGGCGATGGCGCTGGCGCTGGAAGAGCGGGCGATGGCCGATGACATCCTGATTGGCGACACCCCCAAGGCGAAGCGCCGCAAGGGCCGGCTCAAGGGCGTACAGACTGCCGGGCGGCTTTGGAAACACTCCACCTTGGCCGATGCAGAAGGGCTGATCACCCGGCAAGAGATGGCGTCTCTCTTTGTCTTCACGCTGGTTCGCAATCCGTGGGACCGGATGGTCAGCTATTATCACTGGCTTCAGACCCAGAGTTTCGACCATCCCGCCGTCGGTTTGGCCAAATCGCTCGACTTCAGCCGGTTTCTTCATCATCCGGCGATTGTGACTTCGCTCAAGGCCGCGCCCTATGCGCGCTACGTGACAGACGCGGCTGGACTAACCCACTGCAACAGCTTCATTCGGCTGGAACATCTGGACGATGATCTGTCCGATCTGCGTGCTCATCTTGGCTTCGATCTCACGTTGCCCGTCGCCAATCAGAGCGCACGTCCCCGCGACTGGCGCAGATTCTATTCGGACAAAGATGCAGCCCATCTTGCCGCGATCTGCGCGCCCGATATCGCGGCCCATGGCTACCGCTTTGACCCGTAAATCCGCCCAAGATCCGCGACCGGCCGCCGATTGTTTCCAATTTTAGATTTAATCAACCGTTAACCGCTTTATTTGTGGTTAACTGCAGTCCAATGCCCAAAACTTGCCCCTTTTCGGACCAAGGAGCGTCTTTGGAATCACCCCAGATGGCCTTGTTACTTCGGAATTGCCTGCTGCCAACCTGAGCGATCCGATTAAAAAAACTGATGGGGATGTCTAATATGTTCGCTTGGAACACAACCGCTTTTGAATCTGTCGATGGCGCTGGTGCGTGCCCGACGCTGGATGCGCATACCACCGGGATCGTGGCGGGAACCAAGGTTGCCACACGCGGCGGGTGGATGCCGGTTGAGGCGATTGTCGAAGGCCAGGAGGTTCTGACATTCGACGGCGGATTGCAGACGGTCATCGCCGTGACCCGTCATCGCCTGATGGCTGACAAGCGTGACGTTGAAAGCTGGCCGATGGTCGTGCCCGCCCGGGCGCTCGGCAACCGTGATGAGATGATGCTTCTGCCGCATCAATCGGTGATGATCGAAAGCGATCTGGCGGAAGAGCTCACCGGAGACCCCTTTGCGCTGATCCCCGGCGCGTCGCTTGTGGGGTTCCGTGGTATTGCCCATGTCCGCCCGGATTGTTGGGTTGACGTGATCCAGCTTCACTTTGCGCAGGACGAAATCGTTTTTGCCAATATCGGTGCGCTGTTCCTCGCTCGGGCCAAAGCGGACTTTTTTACCGATGCGGCACCGTCGCCCTATGCTGTGCTGCCGCTGAGCGTCGCGGACGATCTGGTCGATTGCCTGATGGCTGACGATCACGGCGCGCACCATGCACCTGCACCGATTTCCGCCGTCGCCTGACCGCGCGGAGCCGAGGCAATCAGGGGGCTGAACCTCTGTTGCACCGGTGGGTGATCGGTCCTTCCCCCAGAACGGGCCGCACCCACCGGGCCCCGTCCTTCGCAAGAAGGGCGGGGCGCTTGTTTTTTGTGGGCAAGGTAGGTGATGATGGAGCCATGATTTCGCTTTTCGAAAGGATCTCTGCGATGGCCAAATCTCCGGTCACGGTTCCCCGCTGCCATGCCGCATCGACCTGCTGAGATGGCAAAGCCAACAACCATCCCCGCCTACCAC
Source organism: Pseudomonadota bacterium (assembly GCA_038530475.1). Classification (GTDB taxonomy): domain Bacteria; phylum Pseudomonadota; class Alphaproteobacteria; order Rhodobacterales; family Rhodobacteraceae; genus Octadecabacter. The sequence goes on along the minus strand of JBCBCS010000012.1, from coordinate 23,362 downwards.
GCGGTACAGACGCCGGGCGACCGTGCCATCTGCGACGCGCTGCGGGGCATCATCTCAACCCATCTGCCTGAGGCGGAAGCCAAGATCTGGCATGCCCACCCGGTCTGGTTTCTGGAGGGCAACCCGATCGTCGGTTACGGCAAGCTCAAGTCCTGCATCCGGCTGATGTTCTGGTCCGGACAGTCATTCTCATCGCCGGGGCTCGCGCCAACCGGTACGTTCAAGGCCGGGGAAATGCGGTTCACCGACGCGGCGGAAATCGATGAAAGCATCCTCGCTCTGCTCCTGTCAGACGCCCGCGACATCCAGTGGGATTACAAGAACATCGTCAAACGACAGGGCCGTCTTGTTCGGCTTTGAGATTTGAAGGTCGGCAACAGCCGGGGCCGGACAACAAAAAGCCCCGCCAGTCGGGCGGGGCTTTGATGTTGCGTTGTTGGTCGGGTCAGGCGGCTTTGCTGTCCACGCCGGTGCCGAAGCGACCGTAAAACGTCTGGCCCTTCTCGGCCATTTCCCGCAGCAGGGCCGGGCAGGCGAACCGCTCACCGAATTTTTCGGTCAGCTCATCGCAGCGGGCGGCGGCATAGGGTGCCCCAAGGATATCGAGCCATGAGAACGGGCCCCCAGACCACGGCGCAAAGCCCCAGCCAAGGATCGCGCCCACGTCGCCTTCGCGGATGTCCATGAGAACGCCCTCTTCCAGCGCCCGCACAGCCTCAAGAACTTGGGCAAAAAGCAGACGGTGCTGCACTTCGGTCAGCTCTGGCTGCTCAGCGGCGGCGTCATACCGGTCGCGCAGGCCCTGCCAGATCAGCTGGCGCTTGCCCTTTTCATCGTAGTCATAAAAGCCCGCATTGGCCTTGCGACCCAAGCGGCCTTCATCCGCCATCCAGAAGATCAGCTCATCCGCGCTGTCGTCATAGGCGTCGCCCATGGCTTCCTTCGTCGCCTTGGCGATCTTCACGCCGAGGTCGATTGAGGTTTCGTCGGTCAGCTGCAACGGGCCCAGCGGCATGCCGACAAGCTTGGCGGCATTCTCGATCAGCGCAGGCTCAACACCCTCTTGCACCATCCGCACGCCTTCGTTGACGTAAGGCAGGATGCAGCGGTTGGCGTAGAAGAAGCGTTCGTCATTGACGACGATCGGCGTCTTCTTGATCTGGCGCACAAAGTCGAGCGCTTTGGCCACGGCCACATCGCCCGTCTCTTTGCCCTTGATGATTTCCACCAGCAGCATCTTGTCCACCGGAGAGAAGAAGTGGATGCCGATGAACTGCTCAGGTCGCACGGACGCCTTGGCCAGTTCCGTGATCGGAAGGGTGGAGGTGTTGGTGGCAAAGATCGCGTCGTCGCCGATGATGGCTTCGACCTTTTTGGTCATCTCAGCCTTCACGCCCACATCTTCGAACACGGCTTCCACGATCAGATCGCAGCCCGTGAGCGCTTCAAGGTCAGTGGTGGCGTTGATCAGGGCCAGCGCGGCCTCTTTCTTCTCAGGCGTGGACTTCTTCCGGGCGATGCCCTTGTCGAAGAAGGCCTCCGTATAGGATTTGCCCTTGTCGGCGGCGTCCTGATCACGGTCGATCAGCACGACCTCAATCCCGGCCCGGGCCGAGACGAGTGCAATGCCAGCGCCCATCATGCCAGCGCCCAGAATGCCGACCTTTTTGACAGTCTGGTCATCGACAGCAGGGCGGTTCGCGCCCTTTTCCAGCGCCTGCTTGTTGATGAAGAGCGACCGGATCATCGCCTCAGAGCTTGGGTTCAGCAGCACATTGGTGAACCAGCGCGCTTCGATCTTGATGGCGGTGTCAAACGGCACCATCGCGCCTTCGTAGACCGCTGACAGCAGCGCCTTGGCGGCAGGATAGACGCCCATCGTGTTGGAATTGACCATCGCAGAGGCGCCCACGAAGGTCATGAAGCCTGCGGGGTGGAATGGCTCACCACCGGGCATCTTGTAGCCCTTTTCGTCCCACGGCTTGACGATCTTGGGCTCGGACAGAACCCATTCTTTCGCAGCCGCGACCGGATCATCGACCACCTCATCAACAAGGCCCTGACGCTTGGCTTTGGCTGGATCGCTCAGCTTACCCTCAAGCAGGATGGGCGAGGCCGCCATCGCGCCCATCTTGCGCACAAGCCGCGTCGTGCCGCCCATGCCGGGGAAGATGCCGACCATGATCTCCGGCAGGCCGATCTTGGCCTTGGGGTTGTCGGCGCAAAAGGTGCGGTGACAGGCGAGCGGGATTTCCAGACCAATGCCGAGCGCCGTGCCGGGCAGGGCGGCGGCAATCGGCTTGCCGCCCTTGTTGGTCTTGGGGTCCATGCCAGCGCGTTCGATTTTGCGCAGAATGCCGTGCGAGCGCATCAGCCCGTCCATCAGACCCTTGGCCGGGTTGTCGCCCGCGCTTTCCTTCATCTTGGCAATGATGTTGAGGTCCATGCCACCGGCAAAGGTGTCCTTGCCGGATGTGATGACGATGCCCTTGACCGCGTCATCTGCCAGCGCGTCGTCGATCAATGCATCAAGCTCATCCCAGCCCTCAAGGCTGAGGACATTCATGCTCTTTTCTTTGACATCCCAGGTGATGGTTGCGACGCCATCAGCCCCTTTTTCCATTGTGAAATCAGTCATTCTATTCTCCCGGTTTGTGGGGATGATGTCCGGTCCAGTCGTGGTGGCCCCGGGCATTCATGATGGAGTTCAAACGCCAAGTTCCGTCGATTTTCAGGACCAGGGCGGATGATGTGTAAGGATTGGTGCGGCGTGTCCCGTTGCTCAGCAATTCCGTTCGATAGGTCACGATGAATGTCCCATCGTCACAGTCCTCGATTGAGACAGGTGTGCGAAAGACCTCAGTGAGACCCATGATCCGAGTGGCCTGAATGTAGAGGTCGAAGTTCTTTCGCAGGTCATCTCTGTCATACAGCGTCACCGGACCGGATTGCGTCACAAGTGCAAGCGGTAGATGAATACAAGCTTCCCAGGCTTCGAAATCCCCACTGATGAAAGGGGTCGAAATCCGCACCAGAAAGTCGTTGAATTCAGTTTCCGTCATTACACGCGTTCGATAATCGTCGCCGCCCCCATGCCTGAGGCCACGCAAAGCGTTGCCATGCCGATCTCTTTGTCGGACCGCTCCAGCTCATCCAGCAGCGTGCCGATGATGATCGCACCGGTCGCCCCCAGCGGGTGACCCATGGCGATGGAACCGCCATTGACGTTGACCAGTTCAGGATCGACATCAAAGGCTTGCTGGAAGCGCAGCACGACGGACGCGAAGGCTTCGTTCACTTCGAACAGGTCCATATCGCTGACGCTGAGGCCCGATTGCTTCATGATGTGCTCGGTCACAGGGACCGGGCCAGTGAGCATGATCGTCGGATCAAGGCCGATCTTGGCCGTCGCCCGGATACGGGCGCGGGGTGTGAGGCCGAACTTTTTGCCGAACTCTTCCGATCCGATCAGCACCCCGGCAGAGCCGTCGACGATGCCGGACGAATTGCCCGCATGGTGGATGTGGTTGATCTTCTCAAGGTGCGGGTACTTCATCATCGCAACCTTGTCGAAACCGGGCATCACTTCGCCCATTTCCTGGAAGGCCGGCTTCAGCGCACCCATGCTTTGCATGTCAGAGCCCGGGCGCATGTATTCGTCATGGGTCAGGATATCGAGGCCGTTCTGGTCCTTCACCGGCACGATGGATTTCTCAAACCGGTTGTCCTCCCATGCGGCGGCGGCCCGACGCTGGGATTCAACAGCCAGTGCATCCGCCTGATCCCGGTTGAAGCCGTATTCGGTGGCGATGATATCGGCCGAAATCCCTTGCGGGACGAAATAGCTGTCCATGGCAATGGACGGATCGACAGCAATCGCCGCCCCGTCCGAGCCCATGGCCACGCGGCTCATCATCTCAACACCGCCAGCGATATAACCATCGCCCGCGCCGCCCTTCACCTGGTTGGCAGCGAGGTTCACGGCCTCCATGCCAGAGGCGCAGAAGCGGTTGATGCTGAGGCCGGGGATACGTTGGTCCAGCTCAGAGGCCAGCACAGCGGTCCGCGCCAGACATCCACCCTGTTCCTTCACTTGGGTGGCATTGCCCCAAATCACGTCCTCAACAGCGTGGCCATCGAGGTTGTTGCGTTCCTTCAGGGCGTTCAGGACGCCTGCCGAAAGCCGCGCAGCGGTCACTTCGTGCAGCGACCCATCCTTGCGGCCCTTGCCCCGCGGCGTGCGCACCGCGTCGTAAATGTAAGCTTCGGTCATCCGATCATCCTTTCGAATCCTGTGCTATAGTTGACGTTTGCGTAAACGCCGTTCAAGTCATGCCGTGGCGTCATGTCACCGCTTCGTTTTTTGCATGACCCAGCATTTGCATAGACTTAAGGCCTTCCCGTGCCGCTCCGTGCCGCCCCGTGTCGCCCCGTATCGCCACGTCAAGCGCGGTCGGCCGGAGAGCCGGGCATCAAATCATACGGGTGTTGCCAGCCCGGTGTGTCGGAAATCCGTGTCAGCCAGGCATCAATCGCCGGAAACGCGGCCCGGTCAAACCCGAAGGGCTCGGGATAGTAAAGATACCCACAGCAGGCGATATCAGCGATGGTCAGCGCGTCACCAGTGAGGAACGGGGTCTCGCTCAGCTGCGCCTCCATCACCTTCAGGGCAGAGGTCAGCCGCATCAGCATGAACCCGTTGACGTCCGCGTTGCGGCGCTCTGGTGCGAGAAAGTTTTCGTTGAACCGCAACGGCCCGGCAACACCGCTGACCTTGTGGTTGTCGAACAGGATCCAACGCAGACAGGCGCGCCGACGATCCGCGCTCTCACCGCCCAGTTTTCCCGTCTTTTCAGCGATATAGTCTTGGATCACCCCGGATTGGGTCAGCACCAGCTCGCCATCTTCCAACACCGGCACTTCGCCCATAACATTGAGCTTTCGGAAGTCCGGGCTGCGCGCGCCGCCGTTGAAGAAATCAACAAAGACCGGCTCCCAGTCGACGCCGGCCAGTTCCAGCGTCAATGCCGCCTTGTACGCGTTGCCGCTCTCGCCGAAGCAGTGCAGTTTCATCGTGTTTCCTTCCATGAGCCCGTCCCACAGGTGGCGAGGACGGAATTGAGTTGTATTGGCCAAGATGAAGAGGGGAGCCTGCGCTTTTTATGCCCTCGATTAACGGGCCATTAAGGTTAATGCGCCAGCCTGACCGGGCGCCGATAGCTGGAGAGTGAAGCGGCGTCCAAGGTGAAGCCCCGGATCGTCGTGCAGCGCCCTCGCCTGACAGGGAACACTCGGCGGACGGGGTGGAGCTTGGCTCCCTTCGTCTTGGCAAATACACCTCCCCCCGGAGGGCCGATCTGCCACAGACCCGTTCATTTCTTGCGGGCCTCAAGCTCTGAATTGAAGATCCGCAGGCGGTGGCCGAACGTGTCTTCGTCGATGACGCTGTCGAAGTTCTCAAACAGGAACGACAGCGCCTCGCCCTCATCCAGCCCTGCCTCCGTGGCAAAGCGTTTGAGGCGGCGGTAGCCGTCTTCGGTCATCGCACAGGGAAACCGGCGGGTCAGGCGGAAGCGTTTGGGCATCGGCACCTCTGAAAAGCAAAAGGGCGGGGTAAATCCCCGCCCCAGCTTGATCTTAGAAGTTGGCTGCGTCCAGTGCCATCACCGTGTCGGCGCCGGAATTGATCCGCGCCAGATGCGTGCCGGTCATCGGCAGCTGGCGGGCCATGTAGTAACGACCCGTGGCGATCTTCGTCTCGTGGAAGTCGGTGTCGGTGTCGCCGGCGGCCAGTGCCTCCATCGACGCCTTCGCCATCTTCGCCCACATCAGGCCAAGGCAGACATGGCCCATCATGTGCATGAAGTCATAGGACCCGGCGAGCGCGTTGTTGGGGTTCTTCATGCCGTTCTGCATGAAATACATGCCCGCATTTTGCAGATCCTTCGACGCAGCTTTCAGCGGCTCAAGGAAGTCCTTTTCGAACGCCTCATCGCCTTTGTTTTCAGCGATATAGCCCTTGATCATCTCAAAGAAGCCCATGATCGTCTTGCCGCCGTTCAGCCCCAGCTTGCGGCCCACGAGGTCAAGCGATTGCACACCGTTGGTGCCTTCGTAGATCATCGTGATCCGGGCATCGCGGACGAATTGTTCCAGACCCCATTCCTGGGTGAAGCCGGAGCCGCCAAGGGTCTGCTGCGCCAGAACGCAAGTCTCGAACCCCTTGTCCGTCAGGAAGCCTTTGATGACGGGCGTCAGCAGGGACACCATGTCGTCGGCCTCTTTGTCGCCGGCATGGGCGCGGTCGATCATCGTCGCGCCCCAATAGGTGAAGGCCCGCGCACCTTCGACGAAGGCTTTCTGGTCCATCAGGTTCCGACGCACATCCGGGTGGACGATGATCGGGTCTGCTGGCTTATCGGGGGCTTCGACGCCCGTGACAGCACGGCCCTGTAGACGGTCGCGGGCAAAGCCCAGCGCGTTCTGATAGGCCACTTCGCCCTGCGCATAGCCCTGCAGGCCCACGCCAAGACGGGCTTCGTTCATCATCGTGAACATCGCCTTCATGCCCTTGTGTTCTTCCCCGATGAGGTAGCCGATGCTTTCATCATGGTTGATCACGCATGTGGCGTTGCCGTGGATGCCCATCTTCTCTTCCAGACCACCGCAGGACACGGAGTTCCGCTGTCCGAGCGAGCCGTCTTCGTTGATCAGGAACTTCGGCACGATGAAGAGAGAGATACCCTTCACCCCGTCCGGGCCGCCGGGGATCTTGGCCAGCACCAGGTGGATGATGTTTTCGCTCATTTCGTGCTCACCGGCAGAGATCCAGATCTTCTGGCCAGAGATTTTGAACGTGCCATCGCCTTGCGGGACGGCCTTGGTGCGCATCAGGCCCAGATCGGTGCCGCAATGGGGCTCGGTCAGGTTCATGGTGCCGGACCATTCGCCGGTCGCCATCTTGGGCAGGTAGGTCTGCTTTTGCTCTTCTGTGCCGTGGGCCAGGATTGCGGCCATGTTGCCGTGGGTCAGGCCGGGATACATGTTGAAGGCCATGTTGGCGCTGACCATCGGCTCCATCGCGGTGGTGTGCATGATGTGGGGGAGACCCTGACCGCCATATTCTTCCGGCATGTCCATCGCCATCCAGCCACCTTCGGCCATCTGGTCGTAGGCTTCCTTGAAGCCGCTGGGCACGCGGACCACACCGTTTTCAAGGTGGCAGCCTTCCTTGTCGCCCGTCGCATTGAGCGGGGCGAGAACCTCAGCGGCCAGCTTGCCGGCCTCGGTCAGGATGGCATCCGTGAACTCGCGCTCAAGGTCTGCGTAACCTGGCACGTCCATTTCAGAGATCTTCAGGACGTCATGCAGGACGAACTGCTGGTCTTTGGTCGGTGCGGTAAAGGTCGGCACGGTGGTCTCTCCTCATATCCCGTGTGGGGCGAGCCTTGGCTTAGCTCGCCAGTTTGGTGTCTTCGATTTCAGCGAGGCGCTTTTCGCCCCAGTCCAGCTGGTCAGCCAGTTCGGCGATCGCCTCATCCAGCTCAGCCCGCTGGGCTTTCATGGTGGCCAGATGACGCTTCGCGATCACGTAGGTTTCGCGCAGCTGAGTCAACTGACCGTCATCCATATTGTAAAGTTCCAGCAATTGCCGGATTTCTTCGAGCGAGAAGCCGAAGCGCTTGCCCCGAAGGATAAGCTTCAGTCGAGCCCGGTCGCGCTTGCCATAAAGTCGCTTCTGGCCCTCACGGAGCGGGAACAGCAATTCCTTGGCTTCGTAGAACCGCAACGTGCGCGGCGTAACATCGAATTCTTCGCACATCTCGCGAATGGTCATCATGTGATCCGTCATTGGTTTGTCCTCAAAGCGGTTTGGTTCCCGCTATCTGAGACAGCTGGGAACACCTTACAAGAAAAGGTGACGCGAACGTAAACGTGACGCCGCGTCAGATTGGGGGTGACGAAAGGTCAGGAAAGATGAAGCCCGAATCCGCGCAACTTTCTAAGTGGGAAGAATGCGCCCCAGTTCCCCATCGACCTTATTTTACTGGTTAGTACGGTAAGGTAATCCTTACCTGCCCAGCATCTCCGATTGCGCCAATGCCGATCCGGTTGACGTCGGGATGTCAGGTTACGGTGCGCAATAGATCACATTTGCCGGAACGTCACTGCCCCAATCGGTCGCACAAAGCGCAAATCAGCGGCCGGTTCCGGGTTCCGCGCCAACCTCAGCTGAGTGATTTGGCCGTCTCGTCCCGCAATTGCCGCAACTCGTTGATGGTATCATCCAACTGCTGACGCTGCTCGGCCAACTCGTCGAGCTTGCGTGTCGCGTACTCAACCCAGGTCTGCATCTGCGTTTCGGTGCCCTCGTGTTCGTAGATCAAAAGCCACTGACGGATCTCTTCCAGAGAAAAGCCAAACTTCCGGCCCCTCAGGATCAGGGTCATGCGCGCCATTTCGGTCGGACCATAGAAGCGCGATCGGCCCTCTCGTTCCGGGGACAGCAATTCAATGTATTCGTAGTACCTCAAGGTGCGCGGCGTCACATCGAACTTTGCGCACATTTCCTTGAAGCTCAGCCGGGGCTCGACTGCATCATTTGTCTTCGCATCGTTCATTGCGCCTCCCTCCCTGCAAGATTAGGCCCAGTTGACTGTAAGGGCAACGATTGGTTGCGACAGGGCTGACGTTCGGTGGCTCTTGTGTTGCGTGATCGGGCATGGTCAAGACAGGGGCATGAGCCAAGACCGCCAAACCCGGATCGCCACCCAGTTCATCGAAGCCTTGCCCCATGCCCGCGCGCTGGGCATGACGATTGAGGACATCGGCCCCGGCACCGCCACCGTCTCCATGCCCTATGATGAAAAGCTGATCGGGATGCCCGAAACCGGCGTGATCCATGGCGGCGCTGTCTCGGCGCTCTTGGACACCTGCGCCGGGACGGCCGTGCTGGTGCATGACAGCCTTCCGATCAATACCGCGACCCTTGGGCTTCGGATTGATTATATGCGCCCGGCCTCACCTGGTCAGACGATCATCGCCAAGGCGGAGTGCTACCATGTCACGCGTTCAGTTGCGTTTGTGCGTGCGACCGCATGGGACGACGACACTGATCGCCCGGTCGCCTCTGCCACGGGGACGTTCACCGTGGCGTTTCAACCCAGATCCAAGCCGGAAGAGGGCAGCGTGCCATGAAGAAGGTGGAATCCGTTCAGACCATCAAGCAACGCCGAGATGCCGCCCTGCAATCGCTGATCCAAGGGGTGCCTTACATCGGTTATATGGGCTTCCGTTTCGAGCGGCGCGGGGATGAGCTCACCGGGATCATGCTCTACCGCGATGACCTGATCGGCAACCCGGTGCTGCCGGCCCTGCATGGCGGCGCCACCGCCGCATTCCTTGAGACGACCGCGGTGATTGAGCTGAGCTGGGCGATGCTTTGGGACAAGATGGAAGCGGGCGACGACATCAGCGGGCTGCGCTTTCCCAAGACCATCGATTTCACCATTGATTATCTGCGCCCCGGATTGCCGCGCGATGCCTATGCGCGGGCCCGCGTCAACAGATCAGGTCGCCGCTATGCGTCCGTTCATGTAGAGGCGTGGCAGGACAACCGCGCGCGCCTCTTTGCGCAAGCCACCGGGCACTTCCTGATGCCACCTCAGACGGCACATGGCTGACACCACCGCCCCGCCGCTCAGCCATCGGCGGATCCTGCAGATCGCCGTGCCGGTGATCCTCGCCAATATCACGGTGCCGCTCATTGGTCTGGTAGATACCGGGGTGGTTGGTCGGATGGGGGATCCGGTGCCGATCGCAGCTGTCGGCATCGGTGCGGTCATCCTGACGGGCGTCTACTGGATCTTCGGCTTTCTGCGGATGGGCACAACCGGCTTTGCCGCTCAGGCCATCGGCGCAGGCGACGGGGCGGAAACCTCCGCGATCCTGCTGCGCGGCCTGCTGATTGCCGGGGCGGGCGGGCTCGCCCTCGTGGCGCTGCAGGCCCCGATCTTCGCGCTGGGGTTTGAGGTATCACCGGCCAGCGACGCAGTTGAGGCCCTCGCCCGCGATTACATGGCCATCCGCATCTGGTCCGCCCCCGCGCTGATCGCCACCTATGCGTTGACCGGCTGGCTGATCGCCGCCGAGCGCACGCGCGCGGTTCTGGCGCTGCAATTGGTGATGAACGGGGTGAACGTGGCGCTCGACCTTGTCTTCGTGCCGGGGTTTGGCTGGGGCGTGCAGGGGGTAGCCGCAGCCACCCTGATTGCAGAGGTCACGGGCTGCGCCATGGGCCTGTGGTTGTGTCGAGACGGCCTGCGCGATCCGGCGGGCCGGGCCGTGTCCCGGCTGCTTGACGCCGCAAAGCTGCGCCGGTTCGCGTCAGTCAACTCTGACATCCTGATCCGCTCATTGCTGCTGCAGGCGATCTTCATGTCGTTTCTGTTCTTCGGGGCGCGGTATGGTGATGTCCGGCTGGCCGCCAATCACATCCTGCTGCAATTCCTGACTTTCACCGCCTTCGCCATGGATGGCTTCGCCTTCGCGGTTGAGGCGCTGGTGGGCCGGGCCAAGGGCGCAGGGGACCGCGCGGGGTTTCGGCGGGCGGCGCTCTTGACCAGCTTTTGGGGCGGCGGGGCCGGGTTTGCGCTGGCGCTGGCCTTTGCGCTGGCCGGTGGGCCCATCATCGATCTGCTGACGACAGCGCCGGACGTGCGCAGTGCCGCCCGGGACTACCTCATTTACATGGCATTGACACCGCTGGTGTCGTTCGTGCCCTTCATGCTCGACGGCATCTTCATCGGCGCCACCCGCACCCGCGACATGCGCAACATGATGGCCCTTTCCGCGGCCATCTACTTCGCCGCAGCCCTCGCCCTGATGCCGCTTCTTGGCAATGACGGCCTTTGGATCGCGGTGATCCTCAGCTTCGTGGCGCGCGGGGCGACCCTGGGATGGCGCTATCCGGCGCTTGAGCGTTCCATCGCGCAATAAAGAACATCGCCCCCCGTCTTTGGTTCAAAAATACTCAAAAAAACGCGCCGCAGGCGCACAGCCTTTTCGCAGAAAAGGCGGATCGGATTTGCGCAGCAAATTCGAAACCTAGATCAGCTCCAGCACCCGCTCTGGCGGACGACCAATCACCGCGCGGCTGCCCTCGATCAGGACCGGCCGTTCGATCAGGATGGGATGGGCCACCATGGCGTCGATCAACCCGGCCTCGTCTGCCGTGGCCAAACCCAGCTCCTTGAAGACCTTCTCACCCTTGCGCATCATCTCATCCGCCGTGAGCCCCAGCGCGTCGCGCAGGGCGATGACCTCCGCTTCGGACGGCGTCTCCTGCAGGTAAAGCCGAACCTTTGGCTGCACGCCGCGTTCTTGCAACAGCGCCAGCGCCTCGCGCGATTTGCGGCAGCGCGGGTTGTGCCAGAACGTCATCTCGCCGGGCATCAAAGCCATGTGTCTCTCCCTGACCCAACGGCGTCCGCGACCGATGCAAACCCGTCGCGCGCCAGCAGATCATCGAGTCCACGGGCGATCTCAGCCGCCAGCGACAGCCCGCCATAGACAAGCGCCGTGTAAAGCTGCACCGCAGTCGCCCCCGCCCTGATCTTGGCATAGGCTTGCTCTGCCGATCCAACGCCGCCGACCCCGATCAGCGGCAACGAGGTGGCCGCAGACAGCTGCGCCAGAACGCGGGTCGATTTCTCAAACAAGGGCTGGCCCGACAGCCCACCCGCTTCGCCCGCCTGAGACGATTGCAGACCTTCGCGGCTGAGCGTGGTGTTGGTGGCAATGATCCCTGCGATGCCGGAGGTGTTCGCAACCTCGGCCACATCGGCAATCTCTGCCTCGCTCAGATCCGGCGCGACCTTGAGGAAGACAGGCACATGGGCGTCATTGGCCTGGAGTGCCCCCGCCAGAAGCGCGCGCAACGCGTCCTTGCCCTGCAGGTCACGCAGCTTTTCGGTGTTTGGGGAGGACACATTGACCGTCGCGAAATCGATCACGCTGCCGCAGCGGCGCAGCACGGTGGCAAAATCCGCCGCCCGGTCGGCGCTGTCCTTGTTGGCCCCAAGGTTGAGGCCCACGATCCGTCCGTTCGGACGACCAGCGAGCCGTCCCGCAATTGCGTCCATCCCGTCATTGTTGAAGCCGAAGCGGTTGATCGCGGCCTTGTCCTCGGTCAGCCGAAAGAGCCGGGGGCGGGGGTTCCCCGGCTGGGGCCGGGGGGTCGCCGCCCCGACCTCCAGAAAGCCGAAGCCCGATCCGGCGAGGGCGCCGAGCGCTTCGGCGTTCTTGTCAAAGCCTGCCGCCAGACCCACCGGGTTCGGAAGGTCGAGGCCCGCAAGGTTCACCCGCAGCCGGTCGCTGGTGACCGGGCCACCCTTTGGCCCAAGGCCCGCATTCAGCGCCTTGAGCGCCAGCCCGTGCGCGCGTTCGGGATCAAAGCTGCGAAAGACCTTGAGGCCGATCTGTTCCAGTACGCTCATGTCAGATCCAGCTTGGGCTTGCCGTTCTCAAGGGCGATGGGGCGGGCCCAGACGACCTCGGTTCTGAGCAATGGGCGGTTGTAGATATGCGGAAAATCCTGCCCACCGCGGGACGGCTCCCAGACCAGATCGTCGCCATAGGTTGCGGCTTCCAAGGCAGCCAGCATCAGGCCCGATTGCCCGGCAAAATGCTTATCAGCGGTCTCTGTCGCCTGGCTGGCGGTGGAGGTGTGAATATAGCCATCGGCCAGATCGATCGGAGCGCCGTCAAACCGGCCCGTCTGATCCAACTCGGCCCATTGCTCGGCGGTGAGGATTTTGTAGATCAACATATGCACGGACTGCCCACCCCTTGGGCAAAGGTCAAGGGTCATGGGGCCGTTACAGAGCGCCGTTACGTCACCTTCGTCAGCATCATTTTGACTCCCGCGCCAATGTGACCCAATCTGATGCGATAACGAACAACAGGGGGCAACAATGCTTGCACGACTATTGACCACCACTGCGGGGTTCACGCTCATCGGTGGGATGGCGGCAGCCGATTACACGCTGCACATTATTCACATCAACGACCTGCACAGCCGCATCGAGCCGATCAGCCGCTTCGACGGGACCTGCAGCGCCGAAGACAACGCGGCGGGCGAATGCTTTGGCGGCGTGGCCCGGGTGGCCACGATGATCAATCAGCTTCGCGATGAACTGGCCGGTGAGAACGTGATCGTTCTGGATGCCGGTGATCAGTATCAAGGCTCACTGATGTACACGACCTATAAAGGGGACGTGGAAATCGAGATGATGAACGTCATCGGCTTTGACGCGATGGCCGTGGGCAACCACGAATTTGACGATGGCGACGAAGGTCTGGCGAAGCTGGCAAGCGGCGTCGATTTCCCGGTGATTTCCGGCAACATCGATGTCAGCCAGTCCAACATCCTCGCGGGCCTCGTGGACAACCACGTGGTGCTCGAAGTGGGTGGTGAGCGGATTGGCATCGTCTCGGCCCTCGCGGTCGATACGGTCGAAACATCCTCCCCGTCTGACGCCGTGATCTTCACCGATGAGGCCGAAAGCCTCGCGGCTGACGTCGCCACGCTCGAGGGCGAAGGTGTGAACAAGATCATCGCGCTGACCCATGTCGGCCTGCCCCGTGACACCGCCCTTGCAGAAGCGGTCGACGGTCTGGATGCGATTGTTGGCGGGCATTCGCACACGCTTCTGTCGAACACGGAAGAGGGTGCGCCGTCCTATCCGACGATGGTCAATGGCGTGCCGATCGTGCAGGCCTATGCCTATTCCAAATATGTGGGCCACCTGACGCTGGTCTTTGATGACGACGGCAACGTGACCTCCGCCACCGGTGACACGATCCTGCTGGATGCGTCCGTGGCTGAAGACGAAGCCATCGTCGCCCGTGTGGCCGAACTGGCCGGTCCGATCGAAGAGATGAAGACACAGGTGGTGGCTGAATCGACCGACGTCATCGAAGGCTCCCGCGACGTCTGCCGCGCGATGGAATGTGCGATGGGCAACCTTGTGGCTGACGCGATGCTCGACCGGGTGGCCGATCAGGGTGTTGTCGCTGCGATCCAGAACGGTGGTGGTCTGCGTGCCTCTATCGACAGCGGTGAGATCACCATGGGTGAGGTTCTGACCGTCCTGCCGTTCCAAAACACGCTTGCCACGTTTGAGGCGACGGGCGCTGACCTTCTGGCAGCCCTTGAGAATGGTGTCGGTCAGGTCGAAGAGGGCGCCGGCCGCTTCCCGCAGGTCGCTGGCATCACCTACACGGCGGATCTGAGCCAAGAGCCCGGCAGCCGGATTTCTGACGTGATGATCGGTGGTGAGATGCTGGATGAAGGCAAGACCTACCTGATGGTCACCAACAACTACATGCGCAACGGGGGTGACGGCTATTCGATGTTCGAGAATGCCGCCAACGCTTACGATTTCGGCCCCGGCCTTGAGCAGGTGGTTGCGGATTATCTGGCAGAGAACGGGCCCTACACGCCGTTCACCGATGGTCGGATCACGATCACGGGCAACTAAGTCCAGCGTCCGACGCTGTTATTCAGCCCTTCTGGCCCCGTCGCGCGTTTCGTGCGACGGGGTTTTTCGTTGGGGCGGTGCGTTTGAGTTGTATTGGCCAAGATGAAGAGGGGAGCGTGGTGCCTTGCGTCATGCGGGGCGCGTTAACCTTAATGGGGGATGAGCGCGGGGTGGGTGCCGTGGCGGGGTCAGCCGCCAGAGCCGTTGAATTCGGTGGCCCGCCCTGCCCATCTTGTGCCTTTTAGGCGCGATGGGGACATGGCCGGCAATCCCGAGGGAGATCCATGGCGCGGGCTGGAACGGCCCGCGGGTTAACCATGTGCAAGTCTGCGTGCGAGAGCTGAAGGACAGGTAAAGGGCCCGAACGCAGTGTGTTGCGCGGCCTGAAGCGGTCTCTTTCGTGTGGCGCGCTCCTGCGGTAAAGTGCGCAGATGGACCATCCTCTTCTTGATCTCATCGACGCGCGGATCAAAGCGGCTGCCGATGACGGGGCATTCGATGATCTGCCTGGCGCGGGAAAGCCGTTGCCGCCCGAAGACGATCCCGAAAACGCGCTCCTCAATCGGTTGATCAAGGAAAACAAGGCGGTGCCGGAATTTGTCCGGCTGAGCCGGGAATTGGCCGATCTGCGGGCCGAGTTGGCTGAAACGGGCGACAGAACCGAGCGCATGAAGATCCTCAAGGATATGTCCATGATGGAGGCCCGGATCGAGATCGCGCGCAGGGCCGGTTAGTGCACCGCCTTTGCTGTCCAAAAAATGGGCAGCCGTCATTCAAAAAAAGTGTGTTTCCAATTTGGAACCGAAGAATTGCCTCTTTGGGTTGTATTTCACTCTGATCGCGTTAACGATTAATTCGTCTTTAGTGGAGTCAACTTTGATGAAATACCTTCTTTCTGCCAGCGCTGTGAGCGCGCTACTTGCCGGGCCGGCTATGGCGGCGACGTTCGATATCACAGGAACCATCAGCAACGGAATTTTTGCCGGGATTTCCGGCAGCGGGACGATCACCTTCGACGAAACGCTTTTGACGGGCGTTGGCGACGAGTCCCTCGTGCCGGTTGGATCGACAACCTTGGGGGCAATCGAAGACTCAACTTTGGATATCATCTTCGACGTTGGTCCTGAAATCTTCACCGCGATGAACGACGTCGATTTCCCGGACTTTCCGTCGTTCGACTTTTTGGACGGAGCGCTGACCTTCATCGATTATGTCGTGGTCGATGGGGAGAGCGGCGCCGATCTTGCGCCCTACGGTGTTCTGTCCGGATCTTTCAGTGACGATCTGTTCTTCGATGATGCTGAGCAATCCTTTTTCGTTAGCATCGACCTCGAATACGATGTCTCGCCGGTGCCACTGCCTGCGGGCCTGCCGATGCTTCTCGTGGGGCTGGGTGCGTTTGGCTATCTCCGGCAGCGCAAATCCTGAACCGTCTGTCTGAGACATCATTCAAGTCAAATCAAGAAAGGCCCCGTCATCCATCGACGGGGCCTTTCTTCTTGCGGCAAGACTGCCTCGATTGATCCATCTGGATCACAGGTCTGAGCAACGGCGGAAGGTCCAGTCGGATTGGCCGGAATAGGAAAGAGATCCGTCAGGCTGAGGGATCAAGGTCAGGGTCTGGCTGCCTGAGGGCTCCCCCTCAGACAGGCACGCTGTTGCTTTCAGAACGATCGCATCGCCGACGATCTCAAGGGCGGCCAGGTCGCAGCCGGTCTCACCGAACCCAATGCTGTCTTCTTCAAACGACACGATCACTTCCTTGCCAAAGCAGATACCGTCCTCTGACCACAGGCCAAGGAGCGTGCGGTAGATGGCGCGGGCGTTTTCGTCTGGCGATGCCGGTGTCAGCCGCAGCACGCCGCCGATCTGCAGACCCTGGGGGTCGGTTCCGGGATTGGCTTGTATCAGCGCGTCGACGCTTGTGTCGCAGCGGCTGGCGATCGCGGTCAGCGTGTCACCGGGCTCAATCGCCTCATAGAGACCGCAGATATTGGCGTGAGCAGCGCTGGCGATGCTGGCGATCATGCTGGCAGCGAACAGGTGGCGAAACATTGGGTCCCTCAAATGGCGCGAAAACTGATTGCAGCCAATCATGGTGCTGCTCCGATCCGCAAGGCAGGGTTCTCCCTACCGTTTTTTCGGCATTGGCGATAGCGTAATGCCATGTCGGATGTCCGCGCCCAATACGAAGCCTATCCCTATCCGCCGCGAGATCCGGCGGAAGAGGCGACGCGGCTGATCACAGGCTCCCCGTCTGATCCGCGCGAGATCGATCATTTCCTGTTCGGCGGCGGGCGCGATTGGTCCCAGCCGCTCACGGCGCTGTTTGCGGGTGGCGGCACGGGGGATGGGCTGATCCAGTTGGCGACGCTTCTGGCACAGGCGGGGCGGCCTTATGAAATTACGTATCTCGACCTTTCAACGGCCTCCCGCGCGGTGGCAGAGGCGCGGGCCAAGGCGCGCGGATTGACCGGCATCCGGTTCGAGACAGGATCGCTGCTGGATGCAGCGGAGTACGGCCGGTTTGACTACATCGATTGCTGCGGGGTGCTGCACCATCTGCCTGATCCCGCCGCCGGGTTTGAGGCGTTGGCCGCAGCCTGCGCGCCCGAAGGGGGCCTTGGGTTCATGGTTTACGCGCCCTATGGCCGCTCCGGCGTCTATCCTCTGCAAGAGGCGTTCGGCCTGCTTTTGGAGGGGCTGTCGCCACAGGACCGGCTGGCCCGCGCGAAACAGATTTACGATAAGCTGCCTGACGGGCACCCGATCAAATGCAATCCCCATCTGGTGGATCATCAGACCTCCGATGCGGGGTTTTACGATTTGTTGCTGCACTCACAGGATCAGGCGTTTTCGGTGGACCGGTTGCTTGCCATGTTGGACGAGACCGGTTGGGGGTTTGCCGGATTTGTGGAAGCGGCGGCTTATGATCCGAACCGCTATGCACCGCAGCCGGATGGGTTGAGCGCAGCGCAGTCGATGGCGCTTGCCGAAAAGCTCAATGGAACGATGAAGGTGCATGTGGGGTATGCGCGCCCTCAGGGGGCCGAACCGCCGCGCCGGAGCGCGGATGCCATTCCGCATCTGCGCGGGATTGCTCCGGCGATGCTGGCCAAGGCAATCGCTCAAGGCAAAGCGATCCCGATCAAACGCGGCGGGGAGACCGTGCGCGTGCCGTTGCCAAAGGCCGCGGCCCCGCTGATCGCGGGGATCAACGGGCGGCGGTCGGTGGCGGAGATCATGGCACTGGCCAAGATGCCTGCGCCAGAGGCCGATCGCCTGTGGCTGGCGGTTGATACGGCCCTGACCGGTTGGGGCATTCTGTTGTATTCCAACCTGCTCAAAGGAATGCGCTGATGTGTGGACGGATGGCCATTACCCTGCCGCATGATGCGATGTCGCAGCTTTTTGATGCGGCCCCGGCGAATGATCTGCCGCATGTGCCCAACTACAATGTCTGCCCGACGGTGCAGGTGGCGACCGTGACCTCGGACGGGGGGCAGCGGCGTTATGCGCCCATGCGGTGGGGGTTCATCCCGCATTGGTACAAGGCGCCCAATGGGGGGCCGCTCTTGATCAATGCACGGGCCGAAACGATTGCCGAGAAGCCCGCGTTCAAGGCGGCCTGCCGGGAACGGCGGTGCATCATTCCGGCGAGCGGCTTTTACGAATGGACCCGGCTGGAGGATGGCACAAAGTTGCCGTGGTACATCACGCGGCAGGACGGCGCGCCGCTGGCCTTCGCGGCGATCTGGCAGGATTGGAAAGACATCGGGCCGACTGCGGCGATCGTGACGACGGCGGCGAATGAGACGATGGGCAAGATCCATCACCGTATCCCGGTGATCCTTGAGCAAGACGATTGGGCGCTTTGGCTGGGGGAGACGGGCAAGGGCGCTGCCACGTTGATGCAGGCCACGGGCGAAGACACGCTGGGGTTCATGCGGGTGAGCCAGGCGGTCAATTCCAACCGCGCCACGGGGCCGGAACTGATCGAGCCATTTGAGGGCGACGACTGATCTGCGACTCCGTGCGGGTCAGACGGTCAAAGTGTGACGACGATATTCCCAGTGTGTTTCTTGGCGATGAAGGCGGCCTGTGCATCGCGCAGGTCTTCCAGCGGATAGGTCGCCGCCAATGCGGGGGTGAGATCGCCCGCCTCGATGTGATCCACCAGCGCCTGGGTGACGGCAGGGGCAATGACCGTGGAGCCGTAGAAAGTGAGGTCCCGCAGGTAGAGTGTCCGCAGATCGAGGCTGACCATCGGGCCTGCAATCGCGCCAGAGGTGGTCAGCCGACCGCCGCGTTCGAGCACATCAACGCAATCCGGCCAGAACGCCCCACCGACGACATCGGCGAGGACCGTGATCGCCTCATCCGCAACCAGTTCGCGCAGATTTTCCGGGGTGCGGGGCAGGACCCGATCCGCGCCGAGGGCCGTGACATCGGCGTGTTTCGCCTCGGACGACAGCGCGATGACCCGCGCGCCGCGCAGTTTGCAAAGCTGGACCACCGCGCCGCCCACACCGCCGGACGCTCCGGGGACGAGGACTGTGTCATTCGGGCCGACATCGGCGCGGGTGATCATGCCGAGCGCGGTGGAGTAGGAACAGGAGAAGGTGGCAAGCTCAGCGCTGCTGAGCGGCGACCGGATGGCAAGCGCATTGGCAGCAGGGATCGTGGTGTATTCCGCGAAGCCCCCATCCCGTTCGGACCCGAAATAGCCGGTCTTGTTCATATTTCCGGGGTCGGCTGGATCGCGCAGCCAATTGTCGGTGATAACCCGCTCACCGATGCGGGCCCGGTCCACCTCGTCACCCACACCGACGATTTCGCCACACACATCTGCGCCTTGAATACGTGGGAAGGTGATTGGTGCGCCGCCCCATGTCGGATCGCTGTCATCGACTTCATCGTATCCGGCGCCGTCGGTCGCGGCTTCAACCGTCTTGGAATACCATCCCGTCCGGGTGTTCACGTCGGTGTTGTTGAGCCCGCACGCCGCCACCTTGATGAGGACCTCGCCGGGGGCGGGGGTCGGCGTGGGCCAGTCGTCATGCAGGACCATTTGGTCCAACCCTCCGTGGCCCATCGTCACCATTGCGCGCATTGTCTTTGGGGGGGTCATGGGGCCCTCTCCTTGGTCTCCGGTCCCCTTGTTGATGCGGGCCGGGGCGCTGTCCCGTCGCGCAGATTTGCGACCGGGCGATGTCGCCGCCCGACCAGTCGTGGGACGTGACACGGCGGCGCAGCGTCGCGAGGTGGAATTAAGTGTGAGAGGGGATCGTGGGGGTGGGGCGCGGCAAGGGTCCTGCCGCGCCCTGTGATAGATCAGGCCGCGTCGACGGCGCGTTTGGCCAGCACGTTGACCACATGCGCGCGGTAGGCGGCAGAGGCATGGATGTCCGACATCATGCCATCCTCGTTTGGGGCGACCCCATTGAGCGCATCGGACGAGAAATTGGCGCTGAGCGCGGCCTCAATAGCCTCGTTCCGGTGCACACCGTCTTCGCCTGCGCCGGTGACGGCGACGCGGACGCCGGACGGTGTCTCGGCCACAAAGACGCCCGCGACCGCATAGCGCGACGCCGGGTTGGGCAGTTTGGCATAGGCCGCGCGGCTGGCCACGGGGAAGCGGATCGACGTGATGATCTCATCCTCTTCGAGGGCGGTCGTGAACATGCCTTCGAAGAAATCATCGGCCGCGATTTCGCGCCGGTCCGTGACCACGGTGGCACCAAGGCCGAGGACAGCTGCGGGATAGTCGGCGGCCGGATCGTTGTTGGCCACCGACCCCCCGATTGTGCCCATTGCCCGGACCGCAGGATCGCCAATGCCCCCTGCGAGCTTGGCAAGCCCCGGCAGATGCTGTTGCACCTCAGCGCTGCTCTCGACCTCGGCATGGGTCGTTGCGGCGCCAATCGTGATCGCGCCATCGCCAGCGGAGATCCCCGTCATGCCGTCTATCTTGCGGACATCGACAAGATCAGTCGGTGCCGCAAGATGCTGCTTCATGGTCGGCAGCAGCGTTTGCCCGCCGGACAGGACCTTGCCCTCTTCCGCAGAGCCGAGGGCCGCGACCGCATCCGCAACAGACGTCGGTTTGTGATATTTGGTCTGATACATGGTTCGGTCTCCTTATTCTGCGGCCATGGCCGTTTGCGTCGACTGGAGCGCAGTCCAGACCGCAAGCGGCGTTGCCGGCATTTGCAGATCGTTGGTGCCGATCGCGTCGGTGATCGCGTTGATCACCGCCGGTGGGGCGCCGATGGCCCCGGCTTCGCCGCAGCCCTTGACCCCAAGCGGGTTGAGCGGCGACGGCGTGCAAGTGTGATCGAGCGTGAAGCTCGGCACATCGTCGGCGCGCGGCATGCAGTAATCCATGTACGACCCGGTGATGAGCTGGCCGGTTTCGTCATAGACCACCTGTTCCAGCATCGCCTGACCGATGCCTTGGGTCACACCGCCATGCACCTGACCTTCAACGATATTGGGGTTGATGATCGTGCCGAAGTCATCCACGGCGGTGAACTTGACGATGTCGGTGACACCGGTATCGGGATCGACTTCAACCTCACAGATCAGGGCACCCGACGGGAACGAGAAGTTGAGCGGGTCGTAGAACGCGCTTTCCTTCAGGCCCGGCTCCATGCCTTCGGGCAGGTTGTGGGCGATGTAGGCGGCGAGACCCACTTCGTGCCAACCCATCTTCTTGTCGGTGCCCGCGACCTTCACCTCACCGTTCTCGATGACGATGTCATCCTCAGAAGCTTCAAGGGTATGGGCCGCGATCTTCTTGGCCTTCTCTTCGACCTTATCAAGCGCCTTGACGATGGCCGACATGCCCACAGGCCCGGAGCGGGAGCCATAGGTCCCCATCCCAAACTGCACCTTGTCGGTGTCCCCGTGCACAATCGACACATTGTCGATCGGGATGCCGAACCGGTCGGAGGCGAGCTGGGCAAACGTCGTCTCATGCCCCTGGCCGTGGCTGTGGCACCCGGTCAGAATCTCAATCGTGCCCACCGGGTTCACGCGCACTTCGGCGCTTTCCCAGAGGCCGACCGCCGCACCGAGCGATCCGACGGCGGCAGAAGGCGCGATCCCGCAGGCTTCCACGAAGGTCGAATAGCCCAAGCCCCGTAGCTTGCCGCGCGCCGCGGATTCCGCCTTGCGGGCCTCAAAGCCCGCGACATCCGCGGCTTTCTCGCCCTCATCAAGCATCTTGAAGTAGTCGCCACTGTCATATTGCAGGATCACCTGCGTCTGATATGGGAATTCCTTGATGAAGTTGCGGCGGCGCAGTTCCGCCGGGTGCAGGCCCATCTCCCGCGCGGCGGTCTCCATCATCCGTTCAATCGTGTAGGTCGCCTCGGGGCGGCCCGCGCCGCGATAGGCGTCGACAGGGGCGGTGTTGGTGTGGATTGCTTTCACGTTGCCGTAGATTGCCGGCATGTCGTAGCAGCCCGACAGAAGCGTGCCATGCAGATAGGTCGGCGTCACGGTCGCGAAGAGAGACACATATGCGCCAAGGTTGGCGAGCGTATCGGTCTTGAACGCGACGATCTTGCCGTTGGCATCAAAGCCCATCGTCGCCGTGGTGACGTGGTCGCGGCCATGGGCGTCGGTCATGAAGGCCTCGGACCGGTCCGAGGTCCATTTGACCGACCGTCCCGTCTTCATCGACGCCCAGAGGCAGGTGATCTCTTCTGGATAGATGTAGATCTTTGAGCCAAAGCCGCCGCCCACATCCGGTGCGATGACCCGCAGCTTGTGCTCTGGGGCCACGTTGTAGAACGCGGACAGCACCAGACGCGCCACATGGGGGTTCTGGCTGGTGGTGTAGAGCGTGTAGTGATCCTCCGCCTCATCGAACACCGCCACGGCAGAGCGCGGCTCCATCGGGTTGGGGCTGAGACGGTTGTTCACCATCTTCATCTCGGTCACGTGATGGGCGGAGGCGAGGGCGGTTTCCACAGCCTCTGAATCGCCGATTTCCCAATCGTAGATCATGTTGCCCGGCACGTTGTCGTGCACTTGCGCCGCGCCATCGGCGATGGCGGCTTCCACGCCGACGGTGGCGGGCAATTCGTCGTAATCGACCTCAACCATCTCGGCGGCTGTGCGGGCAATCTCTTGCGTCTCGGCGATCACGATGGCGATGGCGTCGCCGACATAGCGGCCATAGGTCGTGACCATCGGGTTCCAGACGCCGCATTGCATGGGTGAGCCGTCCTTCGAGGTGATGGCCCAGCCGGTGATGATGTCGCCAATCTCGTCTTCTTTCATCTCTGGCCCGGTATGGACCGCGATCACGCCATCCATCGCCATCGCCGCAGAGGCATCGATGCCGTTGACCTTGGCATGGGCCACCGGGCAGCGGACGAAGGCCGCATAGGCCTGATTGTCCATGCGGATGTCGTCGGTGTATTTGCCTTTGCCGGTAATGAACCGCTTGTCTTCCTTGCGCTCAACGCGCGCGCCGATTCCGTCGCTCATGGTCGTCCTCCCTTATTCTGCTGCTTGCTTCATGCCGGACATCGTGTCGGCGGCGTCTTGGATGGCTTTGACGATGTTGTGGTAGCCCGTGCACCGACAGATGTTGCCCTCAAGCTCATGCCGGATCGCGTCCTCGGTGAGCGGCTCGCCCGTGGCCTGGTAACGGTTCACGATATCAATCCCGGCCATGATCATGCCCGGCGTGCAGAAGCCGCACTGAAGCCCATGATGGGCTTTGAACGCCACCTGCATGGGGTGGAGATTGCTGGCGGAGCCAACGCCTTCGACAGTGGTCACATCCGCCCCATCCAGCGACA
>JBCBCS010000011.1:0-31853 GCA_038530475.1 Pseudomonadota bacterium | reverse complement strand
GTGAGGCGGGTAAGGTCGACGTTCTTTTTGATGGTCATGGCCATGCGCCGTCTCCGCCGGTCGTCGGTGAAGAGGGTCGCGATCTGGCTGATGCACCAGAGGCAGTCCAGGCCGATCTGCCAGACTGGCTCGTGCCCACATTTCACGCCGCGTGCGGGGATGCGTTCGCACCCGTGACGCAGCACATGAAGGGCAGGGGACCGATCGCCCTGCGTGTTAACCTTGCCCGAACGGACCGCGCGACGGCGCAGGCCCAATTGGCGGATCATGACATCGAAACCATGATCGTGCATGACTGTCCGACTGCGCTGATCGTCACCCAAAACCCCCGCCGCGTTGCAAACGCACCATCCTACCTGAACGGCGATGTTGAGATGCAGGATGTGTCATCGCAAAGGGCTGTGCTGGCTTTGGGGATCGAACCGGGTATGCGCGTTCTCGACTATTGCGCAGGGGGTGGGGGCAAAGCGCTGGCGATGGCGGCACTTGGGGCGAATGTCACGGCCCATGATATTGAACCGTCACGGATGTCAGATTTGCCAACCCGCGCGGCCCGCGCCGGGGCAGATATTGAGATCGCTGACGCGAGAAAGCTGAAGGGACAGCGCTTTGATCTTGTCCTGTGCGATGCCCCGTGTTCCGGCTCTGGCACGTGGCGACGGACGCCTGAGGCGAAATGGGCGTTAACGTCCGAGCGACTGGAGCATCTCATTCAGCTCCAGCGCCAGATCATGAAGGACGCGTCGACATTCGTGAGACCAGATGGCGTATTGGCCTATGCGACCTGTTCGATACTGCGGGCGGAGAATGAGGGACATTGGCCTCCGTCCGCGCCCGCGCCGGGCCATCAAGATGAGGTCCTGTTTGAACGCCAATGGCTGACGGATGCGGTCGCGGATGGTTTCTATTTGCGAGCAATCCGCATGCGCCAACAACCGGAGATTGCATGAAATCTTTGACCAATGTAGTGTTAGGGCAGACTTAATCAGACATTAAGCTTTCTGAGGTTATGTCGCTTCACGTTGCTGAAGGGAGCGCTGACGTGCCCAAACAGAAGACTTTATCTGGCGATCGGTCGGAAAACAGCTCAGACCTCTCCCCGGATACGATCGGGGCATTGCCAGCACAGGGGTCGGTCTTTGCGACCCTCCCGGTGTCTGTTCTTGCCGTGCCGGGCATCATTGCGATGGCCGCCACTCTTATCATCACAGACACGTTGCTGAGCCTTGGACTTTTGGCATTTGGCGTGGCGTTGGTTGGATTTGCGGCAATCGTCGGATCTGTCCGGATCGTCGGCGGACGGCGTAAGAAAATTGCGACCGACGCGCTCACATCCCTGCTCGAAGGGGACGCGTCCCCCTGCTTCTTGACCGATGCCGAGGGGCGCATCTCTTACCGCAACGAAGCGGCCACTGACCGGTTCCGCGACCGGACGATCGAAACACTTGGTCGCGCCTTTATCGATCTGTTCGCCAATCCCGGCGCTGTTCTTTACCGGCTGCAAAACAAGGCGCAAGCCCTTGGAAACGCACGGGAAGACATTGTGACGCGCAAGGGTCACGTGCGGCTCGCGGCCAATTCTGTCGACGGTGACACCTATGTATGGCGGCTTGAGGATTTATCGGACCGTGGCGGCGGAGCGCGTGCCGCTGACGCGTTGAGCCTTCCAATGCTGACCGCCGGGCCGACGGGCACAGTTCTCTATATGAACGAAGCATTCCGACGACTGCTTGGTGGCCGCGCCAAGAACCTGACAGGCGTTTTCGCGGATCTCCCGATCGTTTCGGGTCAGGTTCACAAGGTGCTCTGCGATGGGGACGAAATCGAGTCGCTGGTCGCCGAAGTGCCCAGCCACGGCG
This sequence comes from Pseudomonadota bacterium, assembly GCA_038530475.1. Classification (GTDB taxonomy): domain Bacteria; phylum Pseudomonadota; class Alphaproteobacteria; order Rhodobacterales; family Rhodobacteraceae; genus Octadecabacter. Next base: position 29,994 of record JBCBCS010000011.1, on the reverse strand, counting down.
GCCGGAGAGAGATTTACCTGCTCCCCGGCGAAGGCACCGGCGAAAGCAGTCCGACCACGACGTCCTGGGACGTGATTGAGGAGCTTCCGGTACCGCTGTTGAAGGTCGCCATTACCGGAGAGGTCCTGGCCTCCAACCATGAAGCCCGCGTTCTTCTTGACAGCAGGATCCCCCGTGGCACGCGGTTGAGCGAGCTTGTGACAGGGCTGGGGCGCCCTCTGGTCGATTGGCTTACCGAGACAACCCAAGGCAAGGGGCCAAGCGTGCCGCAGTTCCTGCAAGCGGTCAGCGATGCCAAGGAGACCTTTGTTCAAGTCTCACTCAATCCAGCGGGCGATGTCGATGCGCCGCATGTGGTCGCTGTCTTGAGCGATGTGACCGAATTCAAGAGCCTCGAGATGCAGTTCGTTCAAAGCCAGAAGATGCAGGCAATCGGGCAATTGGCAGGTGGTGTGGCGCATGATTTCAACAACTTGCTAACAGCCATTGCCGGGCATTGCGATCTGTTGTTGCTGCGTCATGATCAGGGCGACAGCGACTACGCCGATCTGGTCCAGATTCACCAGAACGCGAACCGGGCTGCGGCGCTCGTCGGTCAGTTGCTCGCCTATTCGCGCAAACAGAACCTCCAGCCAGAGGTGATTGATCTTCGCAACACGCTCTCGGACAGCACCCATCTGCTCAACAGGCTTGTGGGCGAGAAGGTCACGCTGACCTTGGATCATGAGCCCGGTCTGGCCCCCATTCGGGCAGATAAACGTCAGCTTGAGCAGGTCTTGATGAACCTCGTTGTCAACGCCCGCGACGCGATGCCCGACGGCGGCAATATTCGGATTGAGACCGAGAATGTTGTGATGGCTGAGGGTTTGACCCGTGACCGGGTGACTGTTCCGGCAGGGAGTTACGTGGCATTGCGCGTGCATGACACGGGATCCGGCATTCCCGAGCCGATGCGGAAACAGATATTTGAGCCTTTCGTGACCACCAAGAAGCAGGGCGAGGGCACCGGGCTCGGTCTGTCCACGGCTTACGGCATCATCAAACAGACTGGCGGATATATCTTCGTCGATTCCGAATTGGGTGTGGGGACAACCTTTACCATCCTGATCCCGAGCCATGACGAACCGATCACCATCGAAGAGAAGTCCGAAGTGGTCGATCCGGTTGTACCGGTCGCGGGCGACGGTGTTGTTCTGCTTGTCGAGGACGAGGCACCCGTGCGGGCCTTTGCCTCAAGAGCCTTACGGCTGAGAGGGTTCACAGTGCTGGAGGCAGACAGCGCAGAGACGGCCCTGTCGATGCTGGCGGATCCTGCGCTTGAGGTCGATCTGTTCCTCACAGATGTGATCATGCCGGGCAAGGATGGCCCCACTTGGGTCAAGGAAGCGCTGGTGTCGCGTCCCGACACGAAGGTGGTCTTTGTGTCAGGCTATGCCGAAGAGGCATTTGGCGAGGATCAGAAAACGATCCCGAATTCCGTCTTCCTGCCGAAGCCATTCTCTTTGACGGAATTGACCTCAACGGTTCATGCACAATTGCATTAGTGCGTCTGCTCAGGACAGCTGCGGCGTGTCAGCCCGCCATTCACTCAGCTTTGCAACCCTGCGAGATGAGAGGCGGAGCCTGTCAGCGCCGCATAATCATCTTCTACGACGTGCACCGCGAAATTGCCCATGAACCCGGCGAACCGCCCCTTGTCGCGGAAAGCTTCATCAAAACCGAACTGCTTCAGGTAAGGGGCCATGGCCCGCGACACGCCACCCACAAGATAGACGCCGCCGAATGGCAGCTGGATTAAGGACAAGTTCCCGCAAACTGTGCCGAGGACCTTGATGAAGAGCGACGCAGCTTCTCCGGCGCGGGGGTCATCCCCCGACGCGCATGCCGACATGATATCCTTGGCGGACGCTTCCCGTGGCTCGCCGGTTTCATCGCCCAGGAACGCATAGACCCTCTCAAGCCCGCGTCCGGACAACACGTCCTCAACGGCTGGAAAGCCGTGCGCGCTCGAGACAAATTGGCACAGTCGCAACTCTTGCTCGGTGCGGATCGGAAGGTTGGCGTGCCCCGCCTCCGAAGGCGGCACAAACCGGCCCATGGAAGTTTCAAAGACAGGGGCTGCATTGAACCCCGTTCCCACGCCGACCACCAACCGGACGGCCTGAGGCGACGGCGGCGTCTCCGGCCCGGGAATAATCGTGCGAATGCACTCGTCCTTCAGATCGCCCAACGCATGACCCTGCGCCTGAAGATCGTTCAGGATTGAAACGGTTTCCGCACCTGAAGCGCGCGCCAAGGTTGTCTTGTCGATGGTCCAGTCAAGGTTCGTGAGGCTCGCCGCACCATCGCGGACCGGCCCTGCAACGGCGACGCAGGCGGCCACAACATCGCTTTGACCTTCCTCGTCGAGATACGTGCGCAACACCGTCTCGAGCCCCGGATACTCGGCGTTGGAATAGCGCCGAATGCTGTCCGTAAGCACCTCGGCCCCCTTCGCCAAAGCGCAACGGGTATTGGTGCCGCCAATGTCAGCGACAAGGGACAGCTTGGTGTCGGAACCTGTCATGGTCTTTACTGCTCCAATGCGGATTTCAGCGCATAATAAGAGGCTTTCGGGGTGCGTTCCAGCGTCTCGAAATCCACATGAATCATGCCGAACCGCTTTTCATACCCTAAGGCCCATTCGTAGTTGTCGAGAAGCGACCAAAGGAAATACCCCTGCACGGGCGCGCCGTCCGACATGGCGCGCTTTACCGCATCCATGTGAGAGGCGACATAGGCAATCCGCTCCGCATCGTCGACTGTGCCGTTTGAAATCACATCGGCATTTGCCATGCCGTTCTCGGTGACGAAAAGCGGCAGGTCTCCGGTGTATTCCCGGGCCGTACGGGTCAGAAAATCGCACAAGCCGTCGGGATAGATCTCCCATCCCATCTGGGTGAGGGGTAGGCGCGTCGGACCCTCTTCGTGATGCGGCCATGGCCCGTCGTTGGGCCGGATGATCTTGCGGGTATAGTAATTGAGCCCGCACCAATCGAGCGGCGTGGTGATGGTTTCGAAATCGTCCTCCCACCGATCTGGCATGTGCGGCCCGAGGCCCTCCATCACAATGGCGGGGTATCGACCTTTGAAGGCGCCTTCCAAAAAGAACCGGTTGTAATAGCCATCATACAACTCAGCAGCCTTCACCGCCGCGTCGCTGTCATCGACAGGTTCGGCCCATTCATTGTTGAACACTGCGCCCAAATTCGACATGCCCAATGCCCGCATGGCCTGAGTGGCGAGGCCGTGACCCAGCATCACGTGGTGCATGGCATGGGCGGTTGCGCGGATATCGCGCAGCCCCGGAGCGTGGTGGCCCAGGAAATGCGACAGCCAGCCCACACACCAGGGCTCATTGATGGGGGCGGCGGCGGCCATGCGATCCCCGATCCGTCCCATGATGCAGGTCGTGAAATCGGCAAATCGTTCGCAGGTGTCCCGGTTCCGCCAGCCGCCCTTATCTGCCAACGCGACGGGCAATTCCCAGTGATAAAGCGTGACATAGGGCGCCAAGCCCCGCTCCAGCATCGCATCCGTCAGCCGGTCGTAGAAATCGAGGCCTTCGGGATTGGGTGTCACGCCATCGGGCATGACGCGCGCCCAAGACGTAGAGAACCGATAGGCATCAAGGCCAGCCGCTTGCATCAGATCAAGGTCGGCCTCATAGCGGTGATAGTGATCGCAGGCGATGTCCCCGTGCTCTGCCCGCACGACGTTGCCGGGTGTTGCCGCGAACGTGTCCCAATGGGTCTTGCCCGCCCCGCCGAAGGCATGGCCTTCGATCTGATAAGCGGAGGTTGCAGCGCCGAAGACAAAGCCTTCGGGGAACTCAGATCGTTTGAAATTCATATTTACCTTCAAGTCTGTAGATGTGGGGCGGGACCGGTGGATTGTCCGACCATCAACTCTGCCTCAAGCAGGATATGCCTTGCATCTGTCGTGCCGGTCGCAATCTGGTCGATCAGCATCTCGGACAGCAGCCGCCCCGCGTCCCGCACCGGGGATCGGGTGGCGGTAAAGATCGGGACATCGGCACCATTGGCCAGATAGGACAAAGAATCGTCGTGGGTCACGATCGACACATCGCGCCCCATGTGCAGACCGCGTTCTTCGAGTGCGCGCCGCACGCCCAAAGCTGAGATAATGGACGAGACGAGGAACGCCGTCGGTGCGTCCTCGGCGTCCATCATTTCGTTTGCCGCGCGGTAGCCGTAGCTTTCGGTCATTTCTTCGGACCGATGAAGGGCTGGGTCGAAGGCGATCCCACGTCCGTTCAGCGCATCCTCATAGCCGCTGCGACGTCGAAAGGCGAAGTCCATATCCTCTAGCCCATTGAGCAACGCTATGCGCCTATGCCCAAGATCGAGCAGAAATTCGGTCGCGCGCAAAAATGCAGACCGGTTGTTCACGTCGAGCCATGAATAGGACTCATTGACACCGGACGCCCGGCCATGGGCCACGAAGGGCAGGCCGATTTCTTTCATCAGCGCGATTCGGGGGTCTTTCATCTTCGGGCCGTGCAGGACAACGCCATCCACCGTGCCACGGGTTTTGTAGGCGCGGTAAATCTGCTCTTCGGTGCCATCTGCCACGATCGACAGCACCATTTCGTAATTGTGCGCGCTGTAGACCTCACCCGCACCTGCGATGAAATCCCCGAAAATCGGGTTCACCATCTCATGGCTGGACCGCATCGGCAGCACGTGTCCAATCGCGTTTGCGCGGCCGGTCGCAAGGCTCTTGGCGCGGGTGTTTGGGCTGTAATTGTGCTTCTGTGCGGCTGCCAAAACCTTGGCGCGGGTGTCCTCGTTCACCTCAGGATAGCCGTTCAGCGCTCGGCTGACTGTCGTCTGGGACAGGCCGAGCGCATTGGACAGCTGTTTGAGGTTCATCGACACGTTTTAAACCGCTTTGAAGGGCATGCTGGCCCAAAGTCATGTCGGCTGTCCCGTCAAAAAGCAACCAGAAATGAAAAGGATTTGTTCGCACTTGCAGCAATTTGACGTGGAGCGACGAACCGGATTGACAACGCACGGCAGTTCAAACATCTTCACGTCATCCAAAGCGCTTTGACCAAAAATTTGGCAGGCGAGGATGACAAACACAACGGATGCGTCGCTTGCATCCAAGGGAGGATACCTATGAAGAAGTCATTGTATGTCGGCGTTGCTGCCGCAGCCCTGACCGCTGGCCTCGCCCATGCGGACGGCCATCTGCCGTTCGCCCCTGGCGAAGGCCCGTTCAGCTGGGACGCTTATGAGGCATATGCCGCTGGTGCCCCTGACCTGAGCGGTCAGAGCGTCACTGTTTTCGGCCCCTGGCTGAGCCCGGAAGACGATATCTTCCGCTCCGCGCTGGCCTATTTCTCTGAAGCCACTGGCGCAGAGGTGACCTATACCGGGTCCGACAGCTTCGAGCAGCAGATTGTGATCGACGCCGAAGCAGGCTCCCCGCCGAACGTCGCGGTATTCCCGCAGCCGGGTCTGGCCGCTGACATGGCGTCCCAGGGCCTTCTCGCCCCGTTGGGTGACGACATGGCCGCTTGGGTTGGCGACAACTACGCCGCTGGCTCTTCCTGGGTTGACCTGGGCACGTATGCAGACGCCGACGGCAACGACCAGTTCTACGGCTTCTTCTACAACGTGAACGTCAAGTCGCTGGTCTGGTACGTGCCTGAGAACTTCGAAGATGCGGGCTACGACGTTCCCGAATCCATGGAAGACCTCATCGCGCTATCCGAAGAGATGATCGCCAACGGTGACACGCCATGGTGCATCGGTCTGGGCTCCGGCGCTGCCACCGGCTGGCCGGCTACGGACTGGGTTGAAGACATCATGCTGCGCACGCAGCCTGCGTCCGTTTACGACCAGTGGGTCACCAATGAGCTGCCGTTCAACAGCCCTGAAGTGATCAACGCCATCGAAACCTTCGGCATGTTCGCCAAGAATGACGACATGGTGTCCGGTGGTGCAGGTGCTGTTGGCACGACCGACTTCCGCGACAGCCCGGCTGGTCTGTTTACATCGCCCGCACAGTGCATGATGCACAAGCAGGCGTCCTTCATCCCGGCCTTCATGCCGGAAGGCGTTGAAATCGGCGTTGACGCTGACTTCTTCTACTTCCCGTCCTTCGCAGGTGAAGACCTCGGTAACCCGGTTCTGGGTGGCGGCACGCTGATGGCTGTGACCGATGCGTCTGATGCGACAATGGCGCTGATGGAGTACTTCCAGCAGCCGATCGCGCACGAAGTGATGATGGCGCAGACAGGCTTCCTGACACCGCACACCGGTGTGAATCTCGACGCCTACGCTGACGCGACACTGCGCGGTCAGGGTGAAATCCTGCAGAACGCCACGACGTTCCGCTTCGACGGTTCCGACCTGATGCCGGGCGCCATCGGTGCAGGCACCTTCTGGACCGGTATGGTCGACTATGTCGGCGGTGCCTCCGCAGAAGATGTGGCAAACGCGATCCAGGACAGCTGGGACGCGATCAAGTAAGCCACTCACGCTTACTGGCGGCGCGGGATATCTGCGCCGCCAACCTTCCGACTTTTAGTCTTATTTCAGACGTTTAGCCAACACAGCTCACGCGCCGGAGGAGGGTGTGCGAGCGAAAGGGGGGACTATGAATCCAGCACTGCTTGGATTGCTGACCATCATCATCGGTGTCGGTGGGTGCGTCGGTTACTTCTACGGATCGAACCTGTTTCTAGACAAGGTGCTGTTCCCCGCCAAGGGCCCGAATGCCGGGCGGAACATCAATCGCGCCAACATGATCCGGCCTTGGCTGTTCCTCTTCCCGGCGATCTTCGCGCTGGGTCTGTATCTGGCCTACCCGGTGGTCGAAACGCTGATCCTGAGCCTTCAGGACGGCCGCCCCGGGCCTGACCGCGGCACCTGGGTTGGTCTTGATAATTACGCCCAGATGTTCGCGGAGCCGAAATTCGCAGAAGCGATGCGCAACAATATCCTCTGGCTTGTCGTTGTGCCAGCTGCGGCTACCGCGCTGGGGCTGTTGGTCGCCCAGCTGACCGACCGGCTGAGCTGGGGCAGCATCGCCAAGTCGATCATCTTCATGCCGATGGCGATTTCGTTCGTGGGTGCTGCGGTGATCTTCAAGCTGGTCTATGAAGCACGCCCCGAAGACGTGGCTCAGATCGGTGTGCTCAACCACCTCTATCTGACCTTTGGCGGCGACGCGCCGCAGCAATGGCTGACGATCCCATTCTGGAATAACTTCTTCCTGATGGTAGTGCTGATCTGGATCCAGACCGGTTTTGCCATGGTGATCCTTTCGGCGGCCCTGCGCGGCATCCCCGAGGAGACTGTCGAAGCGGCCATCGTGGACGGCGCCAACCCGTTCCAGATCTTCTTCAAGATCAAGATCCCGCAGATCATGGGCACGATCGTCGTGGTCTGGACCACAATCACGATCGCTACGCTCAAAGTCTTCGACATCGTGTTTGCCATGACCAACGGTCAATGGGAGACGCAGGTGCTTGCCAATTACATGTACGACAAACTGTTCCGCGCCAATGATTGGGGCGTGGGGTCGGCAAGCGCGATGATCATCATGTTGCTGGTGACCCCGATCCTTGTCTGGAACGTTTACAACGCCCGTAAGGAGATGCGCTGATGGATGGTTTGTCAGGACAGAAGCCCGCGGTCGTCTGGGCGCTTAACATCTCGGTCATCGCGATCGTTCTTTTGTGGATTTTCCCAACGCTCGGTCTGTTCGTGTCGTCCTTCCGGACGGGCGATCAGATCACAGCGTCAGGTTGGTGGTCGGCGATGTTCCCGGCGGAACAGACGGTGCAATACCGCGCTGTCGACCCGGACGACAACCGGGTCGAAGTGGACGGGATGTTCGTCGTTGAAGGGTCGATCTTCACCGACAGCGATCCCGTCGAAATCGACGCCTGGGCCACCTCATCGCGCAACCTCGACGCGTTCCAGCCCGGCGAAACCGCCGATCTGGGCGACGGCGAGACCTTCACGCTGAACGCGGACGGCACCTATGTCTGGACCGGCACTGACGATCAAATCAGCGGGCGCGGTCAGCGGATGTTTGTCTCAGCGACAGTGCCCCCGGATTTCACGACCGATAACTACAGCTTCGTCCTTTTTGATGAAGACAATTCAGAAGGCATGGCCAAGGCGTTCGTCAATACGCTGACCGTGGTCATTCCGGCGACGATCATCCCGATCCTTATCGCTGCCTTCGCCGCCTATGCATTGGCGTGGATGGACTTTCCGGGGCGCGCCTTGCTGATTGCGGCTGTTGTGGGCCTGCTTGTCGTGCCGCTCCAACTCGCGCTGATCCCGCTTTTGTCGCTGCACAACGCCATTGGCATCGGGAAGGGCTATCTTGGCGTCTGGCTGGCCCATACCGGGTTTGGTCTACCGCTCGCCATCTATCTGCTGCGCAACTACATGGTTGGCCTTCCGCGTGACATCATTGAAAACGCCCGCGTGGACGGCGCGACAGAGTTCCAGATTTTTACAAAGATCATTCTGCCGCTCAGCTTCCCGGCGCTTGCGTCCTTCGCGATCTTCCAGTTCCTGTGGACCTGGAACGACCTGCTGGTGGCGCTGGTGTTCCTCATCGACAGCTCCGGTCAGACCACTGTGATGACCAAGCAGATCGTCGAGCTTCTGGGCACCCGTGGCGGTGATTGGGAAATCCTCGCGACCTCGGCCTTCGTGTCGATCGCGGTGCCGCTCTTGGTGTTCTTCGCAATGCAAAAGTATCTGGTCCGTGGCCTTCTCGCAGGATCGGTCAAGTAAGGGACGTCTTATGACGAAGATGGAAAATCTGGCCGGCGATGTTCGGCTTGAAAAGGACGCTGATTGGTGGCGCGGGGCAGTAATCTATCAGATCTACCCGCGCAGCTATCAGGACAGCAACGGCGACGGGATCGGTGATCTGGCCGGGATCGTCCAGCGGCTGCCCTATATCGCGTCACTTGGTGTGGATGCCATCTGGATCTCGCCGTTCTTCACGTCGCCGATGAAGGATTTCGGCTATGACGTGAGCGATTATTGCGACGTCGATCCGATGTTTGGCACGCTGGCAGACTTCGATGCGGTGATCGCCACGGCGCACCGTTTGGGCGTGGCCGTGATGATCGATCTCGTTCTGTCGCACACGTCTGATCAGCATCCGTGGTTCAAGGAAAGCCGCGCCGACCGCGACAACGCCAAGGCCAATTGGTATGTCTGGGCCGACCCGAAAGAAGACGGCACACCGCCCAACAACTGGTTGTCCATCTTCGGTGGCTCCGCCTGGCAATGGTCCGGCGAGCGGGAGCAATACTTCCTGCACAACTTCCTGACCTCCCAGCCCGATTTGAACTTCTGGGAGCCTGAGGTGCAGGAGGCGCTGCTCGGCGTGGCCAAGTTCTGGTTGGAGCGCGGTGTCGATGGCTTCCGCCTCGACACGATCAATTTCTACATGCACGACAAGGAGCTTCGGTCGAACCCACCACTGCCCAAGGAAAAGCGCAATTCGACCATCGCACCGTCGGTGAATCCCTATAACCACCAAGAACACCTCTATTCCAAGAACCAGCCGGAAAACCTCGACTTCCTGCGCAAGCTGCGTGCGGTGATGGAGCCCTATGGCGCCGCCGCCGTGGGTGAGGTGGGTGACGCCCAACGCGGGCTTGAGATCATGGGCGAATATACAGCCGGTGATGACCTCATGCAGATGTGCTATGCGTTTGAGTTCTTGTCCGGCAAACAGCCGACGGCCAAAATGATCGCTGACGTGATGTCTCGCGTGGATGAGGCCGCCGCAGAGGGCTGGGCCTGTTGGGCGTTCTCGAACCATGATGTGGAACGACACGCCAGCCGCTGGGACCTGAGCCCGGGGGCGCTCCGCGCGTTCTGCACGCTTATGATGTGCCTGCGCGGCTCGGCCTGCATCTATCAGGGCGAAGAGCTCGGCCTGCCAGAGGCGGAGGTAGCCTTTGAAGACCTGCAGGACCCCTACGGCATCCAGTTCTGGCCCAAGTTCAAGGGCCGCGATGGCTGCCGGACCCCCATGGTGTGGGAGCCGTCAAACCTGCATGGCGGATTTTCTGAGGCGGCAACAACATGGCTGCCGGTCAGCCATGAACACATGCACATGTCCGTCGCTGATCAGGAAGCGGACCCCGGCGCACTGGTGCACCATTACCGCCGCGCCATCGCGTTCCGCCACGCCCATCCGGCGCTGGCCAAGGGCGAGCATGACGGGGTCAAGGCGTCAGGCGACGTCGTCTATTTCACCCGGACCCACGGGGAAGAGACGTTGTTCTGCGCGTTCAACATGAGTGATACCCCTTCGGAATTCGAAATTCCGCAAGGACAATGGCACGCCATCGGCTCTGAGCTGGGCGGTGCACATATTTCAGCCACTGGGGGCCTGAACCTCGGCCCGTGGCAGCCGTTTATCGCGGCGAAGCAAGGCTAAGGGACGGGAGGACCATATGGCTGATTTGAAACTGACAGACGTCGCAAAGGTTTACGGCGGCACGGTTGAAGTCCTCAAGGACATCGACCTCGACATCAAACAGGGCGAGCTGATCGTGTTCGTCGGCCCGTCGGGCTGCGGCAAGTCCACGCTGCTGAGGATGATTGCGGGCCTCGAAAAGATCACCGGCGGCACGCTGGAGATCGACGGGCAGGTGGTCAACGACATCCCGCCCGCGCAACGTGGCATCGCGATGGTGTTCCAGTCCTACGCGCTTTATCCGCACATGACGGTGCGCGACAACATGAGCTTCGCGTTGAAACTCGCGAAGAAATCCAAGGCTGAAATTGACGCGGCCGTGGGTAAAGCTGCCAAGATCCTCCAGCTCGAAGAGTACCTCGACCGTCTGCCCAAGGCGCTGTCGGGCGGTCAGCGGCAGCGGGTGGCGATTGGTCGCTCCATCGTGCGCGACCCGAAGGTCTATCTGTTTGATGAACCGCTTTCAAACCTGGACGCGGCTTTGCGGGTCGCGACGCGGATTGAGATTGCTCAGCTCAAGGAATCGATGCCCGAAAGCACGATGATCTACGTGACCCACGACCAGGTGGAAGCGATGACGCTCGCCAGCCGGATCGTCGTGCTCGATGCGCTGAAGAACAACAACCATAGCCACTCCATCGCGCAAGTGGGCACCCCGCTTGAGCTTTATGAGACGCCGCGCAACGAATTCGTCGCGCAATTCATCGGCTCACCGGCGATGAACTTGCTCAGCGGTGAGGTTGTGGAGACCGGCGAACGCACGGGCATCAAGGTCGATGCCGGGGCAGGTGTCGTCTATTCCAACATCCCGACGCAAGCGGCTGACAAGGGCCTGAAGGTGAATGTCGGCATCCGGCCAGAGGATTTCGTGGCCGCCGAGGGGGGCGATTATGCCTTCACAGGCAACGTCAACATCGCTGAAGCCCTGGGCGAGGTCACGCTGCTTTATTTCGGCAACCCCAAAGACGCCGATCCAAACAGCACGATCATCGCCAAACTGCCGGGAATCCATCGCGACATTCGCGGGCAAGAGGTGCATCTGACCGCCGATCCGGCCAAGGTCCACCTGTTTGCCAATGGGCAGAGCCTTTACTACCGCTGAGCGCGGCCTTAAGTCCGGGGCATGGTGAAGACCCCCAAATCCCGGGCCGGCAAACGCGACAGCGGCCGTGGCCAGCGCGATCTGACCGTGAAGGTCAAGACCGCGCGGGGCCGCAAGATGTCGTCGACGAAATGGCTCCAGCGTCAGTTGAATGATCCTTATGTGCAACGCGCCAAGGCCGACGGCTTTCGCGGGCGTGCGGCTTATAAGATCATGGAACTGGACGATAAATTCGGCTTCCTCGTGCCGGGTGCACGGGTTGTCGACCTTGGCGCGGCCCCCGGTGGCTGGTGTCAGGTCGCTGTGCCGCGTATCAATGCATTGGGCGAAATGGACGGCAAACCGCAGGGCACGATCCTAGGCGTGGACCTCCAAGAGATGGAGCCGATTGCGGGGGCAGAGCTGCACCAGCTCGACTTCATGGAAGATCATGCAGACGAAAAGGTGAAGGACTGGCTTGGCGGCAAGGCTGATGTGGTCATGTCCGACATGGCCGCCAGCGCCTCGGGTCACAAACAGACCGACCATCTGCGCATCATCGCGCTGTGTGAAGCTGCGGCCTATTTCGCCTTTGACGTGCTGGAAGAGGGCGGGACCTTTGTGGCCAAGGTCCTGGCGGGCGGCGCAGAGGGCGATTTGATGAAGGTCCTCAAACAGAAATTCACCAAGGTCGTGAACGTCAAACCGCCATCCTCGCGGTCAGACAGTTCAGAGAAATTCGTCGTGGCCACGGGCTATCGTGGCTGACGCACATCAAGACAGGAGAGTTCCTTGACCCATATCCTCGCCATTGATCAAGGCACCACATCCAGCCGTGCGATCCTCTTTGATGACGCGATGAAGGTCGCCCATGTGGCGCAGCAGGAATTCACTCAGATTTTCCCGCAATCGGGCTGGGTCGAACATGACCCGGAGGAGATTTGGGAGAGCGTGGTCGCCGTGTGCAAAGAGGTTGTCGGCAAAACGGATGACATCGCCGCCATCGGCATCACCAACCAACGCGAAACCACCGTCGTCTGGGACCGGGACACCGGCAAGCCGATCCACAACGCCATCGTCTGGCAGGACCGCCGCACGGCCGCCTTCTGTGAAGAGCTGAAAGCGGAAGGGTTTGAGGACACCATTACCTCCAAAACCGGGCTGCTGGCCGATCCGTATTTCAGCGCCACCAAGGTGAGGTATATCCTGCAAGCCGTTGAGGGCGCTCAGGAAAAGGCCGATGCGGGCAAGCTCGCGTTCGGCACCATCGACAGCTTCCTCATCTGGCGCATGACCGGTGGCAAACGGCACGTCACCGACGCCACCAACGCCGCGCGCACCATGCTCTACGATATTCGCAAGGGCCAATGGAGCACGACGATCTGTGAGCGGTTCGGCATTCCGATGTCGATGCTGCCTGAGGTCCTGGATTGCGCCGCCGATTTCGGCACGACGGATGTGTTCGGGCCAGAGCTTCCGATCCTTGGCGTGGCGGGCGACCAGCAAGCGGCGACCATTGGGCAGGCCTGTTTTGAGCCGGGGATGCTCAAATCCACCTATGGCACGGGCTGTTTTGCGCTGCTGAATACGGGTGATGATCTGGTTGAGAGCCAGAACCGACTGCTGGGCACCATCGCTTATCAACTCGATGGGAAGGTCACCTACGCGCTTGAAGGGTCGATCTTTATCGCAGGGGCCGTGGTGCAATGGCTGCGCGACGGGCTGGGGATCATCGCCAAGGCCGCCGACACCCACCCGCTCGCCGAAAAGGCCGATCCGTCGGTTGAGCTGTATCTCGTGCCCGCCTTCACCGGCCTCGGCGCGCCCTATTGGGACGCGGAAGCGCGGGGCGCGATCTTTGGGCTGACCCGCAATGCGGGGCCTGAGGAATTCGCCAAGGCGGCGCTTGAAAGCGTGGGCTTTCAGACCCGCGATCTCCTGGAGGCGATGAAATCAGACTGGCAGGACAGTCACACGGACCAGAACGCGACGTTGCGCGTTGATGGCGGCATGTCTGCGTCCGATTGGGCGATGCAGTTTCTGGCCGACATCCTCGGCGCGCCAGTGGATCGCCCGAAGGTGCTTGAAACGACTGCCTTGGGGGCTGCATGGCTCGCCGGTCAGGTGGCCGGGGTTTATCCGGAACAGGCCGAGTTTGCCCAGACCTGGGCGCTGGAACAGCAATTCACGCCCAAGATGGACGACGCTGAAAAAGACCGCCGTTATAACGGCTGGAAAGATGCGATCCGACGCACCCGCAGCACGACTTAGTCGAGCACGCAAACCTCTTGCCCGTGGGGCAGGGTGCTGATGACCGTCCCGCGTTCGGTGGCGTTGACGTCATAGCCATAGCCGCGCAGGCGAAACTTCCATTCGCGGTCGCTGACGCAGAGCTTGCGTTCGCCCATGACGAAGTTGCGGACCTCTGAGACGACGGTCGGTGAGTTCTGTGTGAAGTGCATTGTCTTGTCTCCGTACCCAATCACGCTTCCTTGGTGCCAAACTGGAAACAATAAATGGCGGGAGTTCAGCGCGATTGCGGCGCGGGCGGGGTCATTTTGGACGGGATTGGGGCAGGCCAATTTGATATGCCGACGTGCAGGGACGACATCACGGCCAATCGGTAGCGCATCAAACTCGCGCTCAAGTAGCGAAGCGGTAGCGGATCAAGATCATGGCGGAGAGACAGGGATTCGAACCCTGGGTACCCTTGCAGGTACAACGGATTTCGAATCCGCCCCGTTCGACCACTCCGGCACCTCTCCGCGGCTCGTGATCGGTCGCCCTGATAATCCGCGCTTGGGACCGGTGCAACCCCTCGCTGACAATCCTGTCAGGGCGCATCGCGCGCCCTTGGAAAGAGCGGGCAGGGCGCTTATTCCTATCCTATCGAGCACATAACGGGTCGCATCAGGCCCACGAAAGGACCGCCCATGTTCATGCGCCTCGCAGCCCTCGCCACCAGTGTCGCATTTGCTACACCCGTTCTGGCCCAGCAAAGCGACACCGACGAGTTGTTTGAGCTTTTGAAGCTGCCCGAAATCATCGAGGTGATGCGAGAAGAAGGGCTGAGCTATGGCGAAAGCATCGGTGGGGATTTGTTCGCCGGGGAGCCGTCGGCTGATTGGCAAGCCAATGTTGAACGGATCTACAATTACGATCGCATGATTGGGATGGTGCGCGATGATTTCGAGGCCTCTCTTGAGGACGTGGATGTCGGCCCGATGATTGATTTCTTCGGCTCGCAGCGCGGCCAGATGATCGTCGAGCTTGAAGTCAGCGCTCGCCGTGCGTTGCTCGACGACGCTGTGGAAGAGGCCAGCGAAGAGGCCGCGGCGATTGCCCTCGCCGAGGAAGATCCACGGATGATGCAGGTGCAGACCTTTGTGGAGGTCAACAACCTCATTGAGACCAACGTGGCCGGGGCTCTGAACTCAAACCTCGCCTTCTATTACGGGCTTCTGGACGGGTCGGCCTTTGGCGGTGTGCTGACCGAAGACCAGATCCTCGAAGACGTGTGGGCGCAGGAAGAGGACATCCGCGCGAACACGACGGAATGGATCTATTCCTTCCTGTTCCTTGCCTATCAGCCGCTCGAAGATGACGATCTTGATGCCTATATCGCGCTGTCCGAAACCGAAGCAGGGCGCGATCTGAACCGCGCCATGTTCGAAAGCTTTGATCGGTTGTTCGAAGGTATCAGCCGGTCGCTCGGGCGGGCTGCGGCGAATGAGATGACCAGCCAGGAGCTTTGAGGCTGGGCTTTGTGCGACTGCACGTTAGTTTGGGGTCATGGCCGGTGATCCCATATGTCCTCTCTGCTTGCGCCCGATCCCGCCGGGCGTGCCGCAAAGCCAGCACCACCTGATCCCCAAGCTCAAGGGCGGAAAGGGCGGGCCTACGATCCTGATCCATCACATCTGCCACAAAGAAATCCACGCCACCCTGTCCGAGGCTGAACTGGCCCGCGATTATGCCAGCGCCGAGGCGCTGCGGGCTCATCCTCGTTTGGCCAAGTTCTTTGCCTGGGTCGCCAAACGCCCGCCTGACTTCATGAGCCTCGTGCCCAAGCGCAACCGCGGCAGGCGGTAATCTCGTGCTTGTGTCGTGGCCGCTGCCAGAGCACGCTATGCGCGTATAAGAAGGGGGCTGCGATGTCTGACACAATAGAAGGCGGATGTAAGTGTGGACAGGTGCGGTATCGCGGCGCTTTGGCGGATGCGCCGATGTTCCGGTGTCATTGTCGGGATTGCCAGCAGCTGACCGGAGCAGGGCATGCGGATATGGTGCCGCTTTTGGCGCACGGCTTTCAGATTTCTGAAGCGCATCGGATTTATGAGATGCAAGGTGGGTCCGGGAAGATGACGTTCAGCGCGTTTTGCCCCATCTGCGGTTCCCAAGTGATGCGGCGAAGCGAGCGGATGTCTGATCGGGTCTATGTCCACGCTGGATCGCTGGACGATCCGTCCCTCTACACACCGGAAAAATCCATCTACGCCGACGCGGCCCAGCCGTGGGATCGTTCTGTGATCAGTTAGGACGAGGGTACTCCGTCACGCGTCCGACACAACCATGATTGCCACGACGGTCGCGCCCAGGTTCTGGCGGTAAATCTCAAGGTCTGATTGCATCTGCAAAGTGTGGGCCGAGCGCACGGCCTCTGGCGCCTCAGCGATATCGAAGGCGCGGGTGAGGTTTGGGCCGCCGCCAGCCTCAAGGTCTGCGATGATTGCCGGGTGGTTGGTTTTGACGAACAGTTCCACCTGACCACGAGTCCGCATATAGGCGGCATTGTCGAAGCCATTCGTGACGGCACGCAGCGGGATCGACAACGGGTTGCCAAGGTGATTGGCCTCATTGCTGCACGCAGCCAGCAAGATGAGACAAAAAAGGGCAGTGCGGCGCATGGCGGTCCTTATCATTTGGGTTGACTTGCGCGCCACTTCGCCAGATAAGCCGCCATCCGCGCAAGAGATGTGCGGGACCTTAAGCGAAAACTCGCCCCAGACGGGCGCGCTGTCCACGGGTCGCATTTGCGGCAAACGCCTTAGAAATAAGGGACCCCAGAGACGCGACTGAAAAGGAAAAGACCATGTTTGCGGTTCTCAAAACCGGCGGCAAGCAATACCGAGTCACTTCTGGTGACGTGCTCCGCATCGAAAAAATCGCCGCTGAAGCCGGTGAAACTGTTCAATTCAACGACGTTCTGATGGTTGGCAGCACTGTGGGTGCGCCGCTGGTCGAAGACGCTGGCGTTCAGGCCGAAGTGCTCGACCAGATCAAAGGTGAAAAGACGATCAACTTCGTCAAGCGTCGCCGGAAGCACTCGTCCAAGCGCACCAAGGGTCACCGTCAGCAACTGACCCTCGTCAAGATCACCGATATCCTTGAAAAGGGTGCAGGCAAGTCTGGCGTAAAGGCCGCCCTCGCGGGTGCTGGCTTCGTGTCCGCTGCAATGGCTGACGCCGCTGCAAACCCGGGCAAGCCGACCTCAAAGAAAGCTGCGAAGGCCGCTGAAGAGGCGTCCAAGCCCAAGGCTGAAAAGAAAGCTGCGCCGAAAAAGGCCGCCAAGAAAGAGGCCCCTGCCAAGGAAGCCGCGACCATCGACACCGGTGTCGATGACCTCAAGGAGCTGAGCGGTGTTGGCCCGGCTTTGGAGAAGAAACTGCACGCCGCTGGCGTCACCACCTTTGCCCAGATTGCCGAGTGGACGCAGGAAGACATCGACAACTTCGGCGAAGTCCTGTCCTTCAAAGGCCGCATTGAGCGTGAAGGCTGGGTTGAGCAAGCCAAAAAATTGGCTAAATAAGACACTGAGTTAGGAGAAGACCTATGGCACATAAAAAAGCAGGCGGTTCATCCCGTAACGGTCGCGACTCAGCTGGTCGCCGCCTTGGCATCAAGAAGTTTGGTGGTGAGCACGTCATCCCCGGCAACATCATCGCACGTCAGCGCGGCAACAAGTGGTGGCCGGGCGAAGGTGTGGGCGAAGGCAAGGATCACACGATCTTTGCCACCGAAGAGGGCGCCGTGTCCTTCCGCAAGGGCTTCAAGGGCCGCACCTTTATTTCCGTGCTTCCAGTGGCGGAGGCCGCCGAGTAACCGGACCTTAAGGTTTCAAGAATTGAAGGGGGTCGGTTGGAAAACCGGCCCCTTTTTTTGGTTTCTTGCCAAATTGGTCAGTTTCAAAACGCAAATTTACCAAATTGGTGCGTTTCAAACGTTAATGGTCTCTGAAGGGAGGGGGCATGCAAGATCCACACAATCGCCACGTCCTGACCGACGGCACCGTGACGCTCCGCGCCCCGCGTGAGGCGGATATCGAGGCGCGTTTCGCGCTCGGTCGGTCGCCTGAGATCCTGAAATGGTTTGGCATTGAGACGACGACCCTCACCCCATATACGCGCGACCGCGCGCAGGAGTGGTTTGAGGTCCAATCTGGCAGTGAACACACCTACATGATCGAGCATGACGGCGCACTGACAGGAGAGGTCTTTCTGCACTCTGTCGACATGAAGGACCTTCGGGCGGAGATTGCCATCGGCATCCTGAACCCTGACAAGCTTGGCCAAGGCATCGGCACGGCCGCCCTGCGGCTGCTCATGGGACACGCCTTTGACACGATGGGGCTCAACCGGATCGGGTTGCGCTATCTGGACGGCAACGACCGGGCCCGAGCCTGCTACGACAAGCTCGGCTTTGTCGAAGAGGGCCGCCTGCGCGAACGCGCCAAGGTGGGCGACGTCTTTCACGACGACATCCAGATGAGCTGCCTTGCGCGGGAGTTCGTCCGATGACCTGGCTGTTGCCACTGTTCCTTTTCTCAGGTGCGCAGGTTGCCACGCCAGGCCCCGCCAACATGGTCATGCTCGCCACCGGCGCGCGGTTCGGGCTGCGACGGGCCTTGCCGTTCGTGGCGGGCGTGGCCCTCGGAAAGCAGTTCATCATCTGGCCGCTTGGCCTTGGCTTGATGACGGCGCAGGACGACTACCCGCTGTTGTTCGAGGTCCTGAAATGGGCCTCTGTGGCGTATATCCTATGGCTTGCCTACCGCGTTGCGGGTATGCGCATGAAAGTGGGGGAGGCCGCGGGCGATCCGCCGGGCTTTCTGGCCGGATTGATCGTGCACCCGTTGAACCCCAAGGCGTGGGGTGTTGTGACGGCGGGCCTGACCAATTTTGTGCCCGAAGGGACCGCGCCGCTTGTGGCCACCGCGGCCGTGGCCGCTGTTTTGCTGGCGTGGCAGGTCGTTCTGCATCCGTGCTGGACCTATGGCGGACAATGGGTGGCACAGCGGCTCGCTGGGCGCCCGGGAGAGCGGTATCTGATGTGGACGCTCGCGGCGCTCACGGTTTTGTCGGTTGTTTACGCGCTCTTTGGTGCCGATTTGATGAGAGGAGGATCAACATGAACGCTGAGGCTATGATCCAGACCCAACCTGTCGTGGCAGCGGACCGCTTTGTGCTGCGCCCGCTGCGCATGGCGGATGCCGGTCTGCTTGAGATGCATATGAAAGACAGCCGCGTCGCCCGCATGACCCGTCAGATCCCCCATCCGTTGCCGCCAAGCTATGCGGAGAACGTGATCGTACGCGCCACATCTGAGACACGGGATGAGGATTTCTGGGCCATCGACGGCTCTGCCAAGGGTCATGCCGAGCTTATGGGCCTTTTCAAGATGATCCGCCTTGATCGCAACCAATCCGAATTTCGCTACTGGGTCGCCCCTGCGTTCTGGAACACTGGGATCGCCACAGAGGCCGTGGGCGCGATGCTTAAGGCCAACCCGCAAGGGGCCTGCGATATATACGCGGAGGTCTTTCAGGATAATCCGGGATCAGCCCGGGTGCTGACCAATGCAGGCTTCAGCTATCTGGGCGATGCAGAGGCGTTTTCTGTTGCCCGCGAAGCCGTTGTGCCGACATGGACCTACGCGCGCAAGATGGGTCAGGACAAAGCCCGCCCTTGAGCGCCGCGCGCCTTTGTCGTATCGCGCGGGCACCTATCTGAAAGCCAAACCCGATGAAATTCCTTGACCTGTGCAAAGTCTACATCCGCTCCGGCAGCGGCGGGGGCGGCTGTATCTCGTTTCGGCGGGAGAAGTATATTGAATATGGCGGCCCCAATGGCGGCGATGGCGGCCGTGGCGGTGACGTCATCGTTGAGGCGGTCGAAGGTCTGAACACGCTGATCGATTTCCGCTACCAGCAGCACTTCTTTGCCAAGAATGGTGAGGCCGGGAAGGGTCAGGCGCGCACCGGGGCTGATGGCGATGATATTGTGCTGAAGGTCCCCGTCGGCACTGAAATCCTCGATGAGGATCAGGAAACGGTGATTGCTGACCTGACAGAGGTCGGCCAGACCATCGTGATTGCCAAGGGCGGCAATGGCGGCTGGGGCAACTTGCACTTCAAATCCGCCACCAATCAGGCCCCGCGCCGTGCCAATCCGGGTCAGGAGGGGGTTGAGCGGACGATCTGGCTGCGGCTGAAGCTCATCGCGGATGCCGGGCTTCTGGGCCTGCCCAATGCGGGCAAATCGACCTTTCTGGCCGCGACCTCGAACGCCCGCCCCAAGATCGCCGACTACCCGTTCACGACGCTGGTGCCGAACCTCGGTGTCGTAGCCGTGGACGGTGCTGAATTTGTCGTGGCGGACATTCCTGGCCTGATTGAAGGCGCGTCCGAGGGCAAGGGGCTGGGGGATCTGTTCCTCGGCCATGTGGAGCGTTGTTCGGTGCTCCTGCACCTCATCGACGGCACATCCGGCGATCCGGTCGGCGATTACCGGACGATCATCGGAGAGATTGAGGCCTATGCCGATGCGCTGGCCGACAAGCCGCGTGTGACGGTGCTCAACAAGGTCGACACGCTCGACGAGGAGGAACGCGCCTTCATTGCCGGTGAGATCAAGGCGGAGACGGGCGTTGACGTGATGATGATGTCGGGCGCGACGGGCGAGGGCACGACAGAGGTTCTGCGCGCCTTGAGGGCTGAGATCGAGACCGCCAAACGGCGCGATCTTGACGCGGAGGAGAAAGAACCGTGGAGGCCCTGACCCGCTCCAGACGATTGGTGGTCAAGATCGGGTCTGCCCTGTTGGTCGGCCCGGATGGGCTGCGCGTGGAGTGGTTGCGGTCGCTGGCTGAGGACGTCGCCGCGATCCGGGCGCGGGGCACGGACGTGATCCTTGTGTCGTCCGGGTCCATCGCGCTTGGGCGGGGCGTTCTGGGATTGGGGGCTGCGGATCTGGCGCTGGAGCAAGCGCAGGCCGCCGCCGCCGTCGGCCAGATCCGTCTGGCCCGCGCCTATGAAGAGGCGTTGGCGCCCCATGGGATCACGACGGCGCAGGTGCTCGTGACGCTGGAAGATAGTGCAGACCGCCGCCGATACTTGAACCAGCGCGCCACGATGGAGACGCTGCTGAGCCTTGGTGTGACGCCCATCGTGAATGAAAACGACACGGTGGCGACGGATGAAATTCGCTACGGCGACAATGATCGGCTTGCGGCACAAGTGGCGGTGACGGCGGGTGCCGATTGTCTGGTGTTGCTGTCGGATGTGGACGGGTTCTATTCTGACAATCCCAATACGAACAAAGACGCGTATCATTATGATATCGTGTCAGAAATTACGGCAGAGATCGAAGGGCAGGCGGGGGATGCGGGCTCTGGTCTATCGAAAGGCGGCATGAAGACCAAAGTGATGGCGGCCCGGCTGGCGACGGAAGCGGGTTGCGCCATGGTCATCACATTAGGAACGCCCCTTAACCCATTAAACAAGCTAGAAAAAGGTGCGCGAAATACACTCTTCACCGCGCAAACCAATCCCAAGGCCGCCCGCAAACGCTGGATCGCGGCGATGAAGGATCATGGCGGTGTCACGGTCGATGCTGGGGCCGAGACCGCCCTCCGCAATGGAAAATCGCTTCTGCCAGCGGGCATCACAGCCGTGAGCGGCGACTTTGGACGCGGCGATCCCGTTGCAATCCTGTCAGCCTCAGGTGCGCGCCTTGGACTTGGCCTTGCCCGCTATGACCGGGCAGAGACGGCCAAGGTGCTGGGCCTGAAGACTCAAGACATCGCACAAGCTTTGGGCTATGAAGGCCGGAGCGTTTTCATCCACCGCGACGATATGGTGATCTGACATGAAAGACCTCGACAACATCTCTGCTGTGATGGACGACATTGGTGCCCGTGCGAAAGCGGCCGCAACCGTGCTGGCCAGCACCCCGGCAGAGGCGAAGACCAAGGCATTGATGGCGGCGGCCGATGCGGTTTGGGCCGCCCGGGACGCGATTATCGAGGCCAATGGCAAAGACATGGTTTTCGGTCGCGAAAAGGGCCTGTCACCCGCAATGATGGACCGCCTGATGCTGGATGAGGCGCGGGTGCAGGGCATGGTTGATGGCCTGCGCGCCGTGGCCCAGCAGGATGATCCGGTGGGCCGCGTGACAGAGGAATGGGAACAGCCCAATGGCCTCAATATCCGCCGCGTGCGCACCCCCTTGGGGGTCATTGGCGTGATTTATGAAAGCCGTCCGAACGTCACAGCGGACGCGGGCGCATTGTGTCTGAAGGCCGGCAACGCGGTGATCCTGCGCGGCGGCTCAGAGGGCTTCAACTCCTCAAGTGCGATCCACGCAGCGCTGCAAGAGGGTCTGCGCAGCGCGGGCCTGCCGGAAGACGCGATTCAGCTTGTCCCGACCCGCGACCGGGAAGCGGTGCGTTCGATGCTGACAATGACAGACACGATTGACGTCATTGTGCCCCGTGGCGGCAAGGGGCTGGTCGGGCTGGTCCAGCGCGAGGCGCGCGTGCCTGTCTTTGCCCATCTCGAAGGGATCGTGCACATTTATATCGACAAAGATGCGGACGCAGAAAAGGCGCGGGCGGTGGTGCTCAACGCCAAGACACGCCGCACCGGCATCTGCGGCGCGGCTGAGTGCCTTCTTGTCCATAAAGACGCGACTGAGTTGGGGCAGGTGATTGTTGATGACCTGATGGCCGCCGGCGTCGAAGTGCGTGCAGAGGGGCTGAGCGGCACCGTTCCCGCGACAGAAGATGATTGGGGAATGGAGTTCCTCGACATGAAGATCGCTGCGAAAGTTGTTGATAACATTGACGAAGCGATTGGGCATATCCGTCACTATGGCTCGGATCACACCGATTGCATCCTGTCCGAGGATGCGGGCTCCGTTCAAACATTTTTCAACGCGCTGGACTCAGCCATTCTGATGCACAACGCATCGACCCAGTTTGCCGATGGCGGAGAGTTCGGAATGGGGGCCGAGATCGGCATCGCGACAGGCAAGATGCATGCCCGTGGCCCTGTTGGGGCGGCACAGCTGACGTCGTTCAAGTATCTCGTCACCGGTAACGGCGCCATACGGTCTTAGGTCTTAGTCTCAGAGGCTTAGAAACCGATCTTCACCCAATCCGATCCGTGGCTGAGGGTGAGGCTCCGCCCTGCTTCCAGAGCCATCTGATTCAGCAATGCGAACTGCACATGAGCTGCGGCGAGGCCCTGCGGGATGTCCCCCCGGCTCAGCGGCACCCAAAGCTCAGGGTCAAGGTTGAGGCGTTCGTTCCGGGTGTAGATTGTCCAAGACATCTGGTCGCTTGTGATCTCAATATCGCCGCCAAGCGGCAGTGCCGTTTCAATACACATCACCGCAAGCAGCGCAGTGCGCACCTCTTGCCGGTTCGGATCACCCGGGACGTTCCACGAATAACTCAGCCTGCCGCCCCGCGCGATGGCGTCCAACGTGCTGAGAATGTCGCGCCGGGGCACGACCTGATCGACTGCGGCGTCCCCGAAGGCCAGCCGCATGAGTTTCACCTTGGCCGTTGCGTTTTCGACGCTTTCCTGAACGAGGCGGAGCTCTTCCCCGTTTGTCGTTCCGGACAATTCCAGCAACTCAATGCCATTGCCAATCGCGCCCAAAGGATTGATGAGGTCATGGCAGATCCGCGACCCGAGTAATGCGGAGATATTCGTCAAGAGGAGGCTCCTGCCCAATGGGGGACCAGCATTCGATTTACGAACCCGGAATGATTGTTGAACACCCGGACCAGCCCGATTGGGGGCAGGGCCAGGTGCAGTCTGCGATCGGAGGGAAAGTCACCGTTAATTTTCAGGAACAGGGTAAGGTCGTGATGGATGAGGCCCATATACATCTCATAATTGTATCGTTTGGATAGTTTCCATCAAAAAGTGTAGGCCATGCTGTTTCGCGGTGCAACGTCCCAGCTTGCCCTGTGCCCAGAGCAGTCTTAGAGACAGAGGCCACAAAGACAGACGGCACGTCGGAAGATGATGAACATCGAAAATGGTTACCAAAGCGTTAAGGATGCACCGGATCGGACACCGCGCTTCACCGTTTCGCTCGCTGGGTCGCAGGCTGACGTTCGGGCCGGTCAAGCGCTTCGGTATCTGGTCTTTGTAGAAGAGCTTGGCGCGCAGGCCTCATCGCAGGATCATGCCGACCGGCTTGAACGGGATCGCTTTGATCCCTTTGCAGATCATCTGTTGCTTCGGGATGAAACGCGACCGGTCGGCGATCAGGTTGTTGGTGTATACCGTCTGATGGATCGTTCGGCGGCTGAGGCGGCTGGTGGTTTCTATTCTGAGGCAGAATACGATCTGTCTGTTCTGCGCCGCTCGGGGCGGCACTTGCTTGAGATGGGGCGGTCCTGCCTGCATCGGGAGTATCGCGGCGGCGCCGGGATGTGGCATTTGTGGCAGGGGTTGGCACGGGTGGTGGAAGACCGTGGTGCCGATGTTTTGTTCGGCGTCGCGAGCTTTCCGGGAACCAATGTCGCGGAGCTCGCCCCGGCCTTGTCCATCCTCGCGCGGGATCACGCAGCCCCGCCTGACTTGACCGCGCGGTCGCAGGTTTATCAGGACATGGCGCTGACCACCCGGATCGACAAACGCGACGCGATGCGGCAGGTGCCCGCCCTGATCAAGGCGTATCTGCGGCTTGGCGGGATGGTTGGCGATGGTGCGTTCATTGACCGGCGTTTCAACACCACCGATGTGTGTCTGATCCTTGATCTGGCGCGGATGAACCCACGTCAGCGCGCGCTCTATGGTGGCGGAGCGCCCGAATGACCTGGACGTCAGACGATCTGCCCGACAGTCACCGGATCACCCTCATGGGGTGGGTCTGGGTGGTGCTGCGCGGCGTCCCGACCGCGATCGTCACATTCGGCTGCCTGGCGCTTTTGCTGTTCGTGCGGTTGATCGAGCGGCCGCTTTTTGGGCAAGGACGGCCGTGGACCCCGCACATCACGCAGTTTGTCTGCCGCACGGCGTTCCGACTGATGGGAATCGGATGGTCGAAAGAAGGAACGCCCATGCGCGGGGCGGGGGCTGTGGTGGCGAACCATTCGTCCTGGCTCGATATCTTTGCGCTCAATGCGGATCACCGCATCTACTTTGTCTCAAAGGCTGAAGTGGCCGGATGGCCGGGGATTGGCTGGCTGGCGCGGGCGACGGGCACTGTGTTTATCGCCCGTGACCGGGCGCAAGCGGCGGCCCAGGTTCAGTTGTTCAAGGACCGGTTGAGCCACGGGCATCAATTGCTGTTTTTTCCGGAAGGCACGTCAACCGACGGGCGGCGGGTGCTGGCCTTCAAGCCAACGCTGTTTGCCGCTTTTTTTGATGATGCTTTGCGGGAGGATTTGCGGATCCAGCCTGTGTCGGTCGTCTATCACGCGCCAAAAGGTGCGGACCCGCGACTTTATGGATGGTGGGGGGAGATGGCGTTTGGTCCGCATCTGCTGGCCACTTTGGCCCTGCGGCCACAGGGACAAGTGCGCGTTGTCTATCACGATCCGGTGCGGGTGGCAGAATTCGCGGATCGAAAGGCACTGGCTTCGCATCTGGAACAGGTCGTGCGGGACGGGCACCAGTCGCGCATCACCGCGAACACAGATTAGCGCATCGCGCCGGCCAACGCCTCAAGTGTCGCCTTGGGGTCACCGGTTTTCCAGACTTCATCCCCAAGGCCGAAAAAGTCGGTATGGGGAGCAATCTTGCGGATCAGCGCCTCGTCGAGCACACCTTCGGCGACGACCGGCACTTCGATCATCATCGACCACCACTCAAACAATTCCAGCTCGGCCTGACGGCCATCGCCCAGAGGGGATTCGCCGACGGGGCCGAAGGCGACGTAATCAGCGCCGAGCTCTCCGGCGGTCATGCCGTCATGGCGCGAGTTATGACAAAACGCCCCGACAATCGCGTCCTCGCCCAGATCCTTGCGCACCTTTTTGACCGATCGGGCGGCATCGGTGAGATGCACGCCATCAAGGCCCAGCCGCTCAACCAGCAGCATATGGGTGTCCATCACCAGCGCAATGTCCCGTTCATGGGTCACCTGCCGGAGTGCATCCGCCGCACGGGCGATCTTGTCTTCGTCGCGGGTGGCCAGCGACAGGCGAACACAGGCGACGTCAACCGTATCGAGGCAGGCGGCCAATTGGTCAGGATAGGTGCTGAGTTCGAACTCGGTCGGAGTGATGAGATAGATCTGCGGATGATCGGGGGCGTCTTGATCGTCGGTCATGGTCTCATCTTTCGCGTATTTCGCCCGCTATAGCGCTGAATTTGCGCCTTGAATAGGGGGGTGCTATGGGGCCGATCAAACCGAGACAGAGGTCCGTCATGCCCACCGACACGCCCCAGCCCGCCTTTGTGCTGATCCGCCCCCAGATGGGCGAGAATATCGGCGCTGCCGCCCGCGCGATGTGGAATTTCGGGCTCGACCGGATGCGGATCGTGGCCCCGCGCGATGGCTGGCCGAACCCGGCGGCGGATGCGATGGCATCGGGCGCCGGGCGGCTGCTGGATGAGGCGGCGCTGGCGGCGGATGTGGCCGAAGGGATCGCGGACCGCACCTATGTTTATGCGACAACGGCGCGGCCCCGGGAGCTGACAAAGCCCGTGTTCAGCCCGGAAGAGGCGATGCGGGATGCCGCCGCCCGGATCCGGCAGGGTGAAAAGGTGGCTGTGATGTTCGGACCTGAACGGTCCGGCATGGAGAACGCCGATATCGCGCATGCACAGGCGATCATCACGGTTCCGGTGAACCCGGAATTTCCATCGCTCAATCTGGCGCAATGTGTGTTGCTGGTTGGGTATGAATGGCGTCGGGCCGTGGCCGAAATTCCGTCAGCGGCGGTGCAGGGTCAGAACACCGCGCTTGCGGATCAGCGCGAGGTGGAGGCGCTGGCCCGGCATTATGAGGAGCGGCTGGACGAGGCCGGATTCTTTTTTCCGGATCACAAGGTGGAAAGCATGAAGGTCAATCTGCGCAACCTCTGGAGTCGGATGCCGATGACACGGGCAGACGTGCAGATGTTGCATGGCGCGCTGCGGCAATTGGTGCGCAAGCGCGACGGGTGATGATCCGTGGCGCATGTGGGACGATCTGACGATCGGGTCCTGCGGACGGCGGGGGGCGCGCTGCGCGCGCTTTTTCTTGAGTATTTTTGAACCAAAGACGGACTTGTCCGCCCGATCCCGGCAAGGTGCGGCGCTTTGGTAAGGCGGGTTGCTCCGGTGCTGTCTGGGGCATAGTTTGCCCGGCAAGAACCAAGCCTGAGGTGAAAGATGGCCACCAAGCCACGCAGTATTTTCGAAGAGGTTGAAACGACGCAAAAGCCGGTGGCTGTGCCGGGCGGTATTGATAAGGGCGGGCAGGGCGCGCGCGGCGCGATCCGGGTCTGGCTGATGCTGCTCTTTGCGCTCGTTGTCGTGATGATCGCCGTGGGTGGGCTGACCCGTCTGACGGATAGTGGGCTCTCGATCACCGAATGGGCGCCGATTTCGGGAGCGATCCCGCCTTTGAATGCTGCGGATTGGGAGGCGGAGTTCGAGGCCTACAAGCAGATCGACGAATACCAGTTGCAGAACGCCGGCATGTCGATGGCGGAGTTCAAGGTGATCTATTGGTGGGAATGGGGGCATCGGCAATTGGGCCGGGTCATCGGCCTCGTCTGGGCTTTGGGCTTTGGCTATTTTCTGGTGCGCCGCCAGATCCCCACAGGCTGGACGCCACGGTTGCTTTTGCTGGGCGCCTTGGGCGGCGCGCAGGGGGCGATTGGCTGGTGGATGGTGTCGTCCGGAGTGACGCAGGGCGAGGGGATGCTGGATGTGGCGTCCTATCGGCTGGCGACGCATCTGGGCCTCGCCTTCGTGATTCTGGGGTTCATCGCGTGGTATGTGTTCTTGCTGGGCCGGCGCGAGGCCGATCTGATGCAGGCGCGCCGCGCGGGGGAGCCAAAGCTGTTTTCCATGTCCACGGGGCTCATGCATTTCGCCTTCCTGCAGATCCTGCTGGGCGCGTTGGTGGCCGGGATTGATGCTGGCCGCAGCTATAACGATTGGCCGTTGATGGGGGGAGAGCTGTTCCCGTCCAACGCGTTTGATCTGGAGCCGTGGTGGCGCAATTGGTTCGAGAATGCGGGCCTTGTGCAGTTCGTGCACCGGGTGTCGGCCTATCTGCTTTTCGCCTTTGGCGTGGTGGTCTGGCTGCGGGGGCGGCGCTCGGCCAATGGGCAGACGCGGTTCGGGTTCAACGTGGTGTTGGCCGTGCTGAGCCTTCAGATGGTGATCGGCGTCGTCACTGTGCTCTATGCGGCGCCCTGGCAGATTGCGATCGTGCATCAGTTCACGGCTGTGGTTCTTTGGGTCGCAATCCTGAGGGCCCGGTATTTGGCGCGCTATCCGTTGGCGCAATCGGTAAGGGGGTAAGGCTGTGGCTGCTTATGAAGACTTGATGGCGTTTCAGCGCGAAACGCAGGCGCTGGCGCAGGTCGCGGGCCGTCTGGGCTGGGATCAGGAGACGATGATGCCGCGCGAGGCCGCGCCTCAGCGGGGGGAAGAGATGGCGGCGATGGAGACCGTTCTTCACGCCCGTCGCACGGATCCGCGCGTGGCCGACTGGCTAGAGGCGGCGGAGCCTGTAGGCGAGGTCGAAGAGGCGCAGGTGCGTGAGGTTCGGCGCGCTTATGAGCGGGCGTCAAAGGTGCCGGCCAAGCTCGCCTCTGAGATTGCCCGGGTGACGTCGGAAGCGCAGGGGAAGTGGGCGGCAGCACGCGCGGAGGATGATTTTGCGTCCTTTGCCCCCGTTTTGGCAGAGGTCGTGGCGCTCAAGCGCGAAGAGGGGGCAGCGTTGTCGTCTGGCGGTGATGTCTACGACGCCATGTTGCAGGATTATGAGCCGGGGGCGACGGCGGCGGAGCTGGCGGCGATGTTCGATGCGCTGCGTCCGAAACTTGTCGAGCTGCGGGCGGCGATCCTCGATCAACCGGAACCACCGCAACTGCAGGGCACGTTCGATGAGGGCGCGCAGATGAAGCTGAGCCGTCAGATCGCCAAAGCCTTTGGCTATGACATGGCGCGCGGGCGGGTCGACAAGGCGGTGCATCCGTTCTCATCCGGATCAGGGCTCGATGTGCGGATCACCACGCGCACGGCGGAGGACGATCCGTTCAACTGCATCTATTCGACCATCCATGAGGTCGGCCATGCCGCCTATGAACAAGGCATCGATCGGCGCTATCTGCTGACGCCGCTGGGGCAGGGCGTCTCAATGGGCGTGCATGAAAGCCAGAGCCGGATTTACGAGAACCAGATCGGGCGGAGCCGCGCCTTTACGGGCTGGCTTTATGGGCAGATGCGCGATGCGTTTGGGGATATCGGGATTGCGGATGAAGACGCGTTCTACGCTTGCGTGAACCGGGTGCAGAACGGGTTCATCCGGACCGAAGCCGATGAGGTGCAATACAACCTTCATGTGCTGTTGCGGTTCGATCTTGAACGGGCATTGATCGCGCGCCAGATCGAGGTCGACGACCTGGAAGCCGCGTGGAATGAGCGCTTCGAGGCCGATTTCGGGTTCGCCGTCGAGAAGGCCAGCAACGGCGTGTTGCAGGATGTGCATTGGTCGGTCGGGCTGTTTGGCTACTTCCCGACCTATTCGCTGGGCAATGTCTATGCGGGCTGTTTGCATGAGGCGTTGCGTGCTGCGGTGCCGGATCTGGATGAGGCGTTGGCGCGGGGAGAAACAGCGCCGGCAACGGATTGGCTGCGTGAGGTGTTGCAGCGCCATGGCGGGCTTTATGCGCCGCGCGAAGTGATCGAGAACGCATGTGGATTTGCCCCATCGGAGGCCCCGCTGCTGAGCTATCTGGATGAGAAATTCTCAGGCATCTACGGGCTCTAGGTTCGAATTTGCTGCGCAAATCCGACAGCGTTTTTGGTCTGGTTCGAATTTGCTTCGCAAATCCGACAGCGTTTTTGGTCTGGTTCGAATTTGCTTCGCAAATCCGACCGGGGCCGCTGCGCGGCGATTTGGTTTGAG
>JBCBCS010000010.1:0-32051 GCA_038530475.1 Pseudomonadota bacterium | reverse complement strand
ATATTATACATGAGGCATCCTATCTTCGTGGCGCTGAGCATCGGGACGGTTGGCCATCACCGGGGCGAAACGGTCCTGGAAAGCTGCCGCAAGGGGGGTGGCGGATGTTTTTCGCGTCTGCATCCGCGCGCCGTCTGTGGTGCTGCCGCCGATTTGCAGCGCATGATGCAGCGCCATGAATGAAGGTGTGAACACCGATCCGGTGCACCATTGCAGTGTGTCATCAATTTGGGTTTCCAACAAATCCAGCGGTGGGCTGGTTTCGCCCGAAAAGATCTCATTAGCCAAAAGCGCGCTGAAGCCGATCATCCCGCCATACATTGCGAAATAGAGCGGTGCTGCTGCGGCGACGCCGAAGCCCCATGTGCAAATCGCGATGATGATGCCGGCTAGGGCTGCGATGATCGCTAGGATCAGCCGGGTGATTTTGGCACCTTCCTCGACCTCTTTCCATGAGCTTTCCGTGGGCGGCCGTTCTTCTACCACTTTCATTGAGCGGCTGCCATCGCGCTTGGTGATCAGCTTGAACCCATAGCCCCCCGACACCCGGCAATGGCCCCACACCCCCCATGAAACTTTCGTGCGTGTCTCCATCGTGGTGTGCACAAATGTGTCATAGAGATTGATATCAAGGCGCAGCAGTTCCGGGTCGTAGGTTTTGCCGTCATATTCCACGTTCTTCAGTTGTACGGTGTCCTCAAGGGTTAGGCCGATGTCATCGGGTAGAACGGTCAGATCGCTTTCTCTCAGGCCGGGGTAAGCTGCGGGCATGGCGGGTTTGATCACGTCACGTAAAAACCGGGATCGCGAGACAAGGAACCCCGCCTCAAGCCCGTCGGGGATCGCATCGACCACGGTTTGATTGGGCAGGTCATCGGCATTGCGCTCGCAGGTTTGCGATAGAATGCTCAGGATCGACTGGCTTGGGTTTTTCGCATCGCGTCCAAAGGCGTAGGCCAGGTAGGTGGGCTTCATCCAAACATAATCGCCGTCTTTCTCGACGGTTTCGTAAAGGCTTACGGCGGCCAGAACGTGGGTAAACATCGCGATATTGTCCTGCAGCCACGCCTCAAGTGCGGCTTGGACGTCGATGATGTCGTCAATGCGCGAATGGCCTTCCAACTCAACATTGGTGACGGACACAGGCGCCATCGCGTCATTGGCTCCTGCATCGACGACCAGCAGCATTTGCCGGGCGGGCTGGCTATTGGGACCTATCGCGTCATGGGGGATATAGGACAAACGCAGATCAATATCGGCAGTGCCCGCATCAAAGGTTTTGGCAGCGCCGTCGGTGGTGATTTCGATGTCGCGCAAGGGGAGGGTCATGCACATCAGATCACCGTCGCTTTCGTCCGAGATCTGCCAATCTCCGAATTTGCCCGCCACGCACGTGATGTTTTCAACTGTGCCGGAAAACGCTTTGGGGCTGCGGCCTGCGGTGATGATCGCCTGATTGAGAGGGCCAATTCGGATTGAGGACACAAGATCCCACCCAAAGGTATTGACGTTTAGAGCGGAGAGTTGGCGGTGAAAGGTCATTGGGAAAACTCCAGATAAGAAAAGTCTTTGAATCGTGGTGAAGTGTCAGATGGGGGAGGGTTGCGCGCACCCGCCACTACCGGATGGAAACCGGATGCGCGCCCGCTGGTCAAACCAGCGTTTCGTCGAATTTCGGTTCACCGTGGCTTACAAACCCGTTGTCAAATTTAACATCGGTGACGTCGAAACCGGACGAATAGGGCCATGCGACGGGCTTCATTACTTCGGCTGCAAATTCGTCGTATTTGGGCAATTCGCCTTGAATGTCCTTGTCGATCAGGATGGGCAGGATTTCCTGTGTGGCCCTGGCGGCTAATGAGAACATGCCAATGAGGAAGGCCCGTCGCGAGACCACGAAGGCCCCCAGCCAGCGCCCAAAGGCCACGGCCTGTCCAGCAATTGTTATTTCGACTGCGGCTTCGGCGGCAGCGGCGTCAGCGATGATCACATCCTCGGCGGCGGGCACGCCTTCGGCGATGACCTCGGCTGCGGCAACGGCGCCGCCTTCGATTTCTTCGGCCCCTGCCGCAAAGAACCGGCCCCAGACCCAGCCTGCGGCAGGCAGGACCAGGCCGATGATGCTGACGACCCAAAGGATTACGTCGAGGGTCTTGCCGGCGTCTGTTTTGACGGCCTTGATCTTGTGGGTGGCAATCGCCAGTTCGCCGTCGCCTTCTTTGGTGCCGGGGTTCAGTCCGAATGCGCCGTCAATCAGGGCCGCTACGTTGCGCGTGCGAATTTCATGCGACACATCAAGTAGATAGCCAACAAGTGGCGCCTTGCCGTAGGAATGGTTCAGCGCCTCGAAATAGATCTCGAGGTAGCTGTCATACATCCGCGTCTCAAAGCTGCGCGGGGGAATTGTGGCCAGCACCGGGTCGTCGCCTTCCTTCAACTGCAACTGATCAATCTTGAGCGCAGTGGTGTTGGTCAGCATGGTCTCGTCGTCTGTCAGTTCAAAGTAATCATCAGGCCAGACTTTGCCCGCCTCGGGGGTAACTGGACCGTCCAGCATCTCCCCCACACCTTTCGCCAGCACCTTGGACAAGAAGCGTTCCTTTGAGATCAGAAAGGCACCATTGCTGCCATCGGGGATCGTGTCGCGGGTGATTTCCTGATCTTTGGCGATTTCGCGGCCTTCGGTCATGCACAGCACCGCGAAAATACCGGTGCTTTCCGATTGTCGGTCATCGGTCACCGCATAAGACGTCGCGGTTGGGCGCAGCCATTGCCAGTGGTCTTTATCCGCGCGGGAGTTCAGGTTGACGGTGGAGAAGACAAAATCAAACGTGTGCACGTTCTCGTTTAACCATTCCTCCATCAGACCACTCAGCAGGAATCGCACGGTCGTGTCGCTTTCGGACCCCTCATAAATGACCTCTTCCACGACGACGTCACGGTTCAGGCCAGAGTCCGGGGCAGCGATTTTGAAATTTACCAGATTGCCGCCATCAGGACCAGCGCCGCCATCATGGGGGGCGAGTGAGACGCGGATGATGAAATCCACGTCCGTGCGAGTCTGGTCAGAGTGGTTGGTGCGTTTCAGCGTTACCGAAGGCACATGCAGGCGCATCATAATTGCATGCCCGGTGCCGCCGACGGTCAGGCCCCAACTGGCGAAATTGCCCGCCATGTTCAACGTATCGCCTTCGTCCTGAGTGGTCTGATTGAACGACGTCGGCACCCGGCCACTTGCCGCGATAGCGTCGTTTACATAAGAGTAGCGGATCGCGAAAACCGTGTCCCAGCCCAGCAGGCGGTCACCGCGTTCTTGCCCCAGATCGGTTGTAGTGTGGCTCATGTCGTTCATAATATATCCTCTGAATACGTCCGCCGTTGTGAGCGGGTGAGGATAATGTCAGACAAAAAAACGGTCGGCGATGTGCCGACCGTCACAGGTACATGGATATATGAAGATACGCCTTTCAGTGGGTTGCGCGCTTTGGTGCCCGGCGGCGTATCACGGCTAACCCGCCGATGGATGCAACAAGCAACCACCCGGCGGCTGGCAAAGGCACTTGGCTGGGTTGCACGACCTGCGGCACCGTGCCGGAAATTCGGATTGATGGGGTAAAGGCGCTGAATGGCACCCAGGTCGATGAGGGCGCATAACCCGGGATCAGGCTCTCCACTGCGCCTACCGCCACTACGGCCCCCGTTGGAGTGTTTGCTGCGGTCGGCGACGTTGTGCCTTGCCAGCCAAAGAAGCCCGACGTGCCGCGCACCACTAACGAATAAATTCCTTTGGGTAAGCTTAGCCCGTCAAACAGCGCCAAGGCGCCCCCTCCCGCAGGATCGACGATTTCAATAGCCGAAGCCGGGCCGATGCCATCGAACACATTGCGCTTGCTAAGAAAAATTTCGGTCTCGCAAATTGTCAGGCAGAGCGTATCGATCCTGATGCTGACGTCGCTTGTGTCTTGAAACAGCTCAAACACCAGCGCCAAGCCCTCGGTCGCACCGGGTCGCAGCAACTCAGTGCCGTCATCGGCCTCGATGGTGAGAATCGTGGCGGCATCAGCGGGTGCGGGCAGGACCGCGGTGAGACCGGCAGACAGCCCAAGTGCTGCGCTAAGCATCAGTGAAGAAAGGCAAAAACGGAAAGGTCGCATCAATAAATCCCTGAAATGCTTTTCGCGGATCGTGGCATGGTTTTTGGCAGAGGGCTGTGACGCACGTCACAGGTGGGGGATGTTGACGCACTCAATTGTTGCCCAAGCGTAGTATTTTGCGCGACGTTTGAGTTGCGCGTCAGCTAAAGCACGCCAGATTAAGATAGACATAGATTGGGGGGAAAGCTGCATGGGAACGGATTGGAATAGGGTTACAAGGTCACCCAAAACGCAGTTTGAAGCGACGGACCTCGGGCTGAAAACCCCAAATACCGCGGAACCTGGCGCATGGTTTCTGGGCCCCAAGGGCGAGAACCTAGAACCCATGCGCGCGCTGATGGTGCGTGCGCTGGATGCACATGCTGCCGCGCGCCAAGCATTTCACGAAACCGATCCGCCTTTCATTGACGCCACCACTCAGGGCGGTGCGGCTTATACCGAGACCATGAAGGGGTTGCAGGACAATTTGGACGCTTTGTCCAAGGCCCTACGGTCTTCCACACCGATGACAAGTTATCGCAACCAGAGCCATATGAACTGGGATATCACCATGCCCGGCGCCTTGGGTTACTTCGCGGGAATGCTTTACAACAACAATAATGTAGCGCCCGAAGCCTCGCCCGTGACGACCACTCTTGAGCTTCAGGCCGGGCGCGATTTGTGTCACATGTTGGGCTATGGTGCGGATCCGGCGCCGTGGGGTCATATCACGTGTGACGGATCGATCGCCAATGCCGAATCCATGTGGGCCGCCCGCAACCTGCGCTATCAGGCCGCGGCCCTCGCGCGGGCGATTCGGTTAGAGAAAGATTTGCACCCGGCCCGTCCCATCCCGGTCGTCAAAGGTGATGGGACGCAGCCGCTTTTGTTAGATCTGGAACCTTGGGACTTGGTGAATCTGCCCAATGGCGAAATCCTTGATCTGCCGCGTCGGATGATCGCCGATTACGGTATCACCGATGCGCAGGTGCGTCGTGCGTTGGATACCTATTCGGTTCAGGCAATGGGGCTCGCCGCGTTTCAGCAAGATGTGTTGCAAGGCTTGCATCTGGGCGTCGTTCTGGTGCCGGCCACGGCGCATTATTCTTGGAACAAGGGCGTGGCGATCCTCGGGCTTGGCGCGCGCGCACTGAGGCCAATTGCCGTTGATGTGGACGCGCGTATGTCGGTGCCCGCGCTGCGTGCGGCCTTAGAGGACTGTCTGCAAAATAAAATTCCGGTCATACAATTGGTGACTGTCGCCGGATCAACGGCGGAAAGTGCAGTGGATCCGGTGGCGGATGTAGTTGCCGCGCGAGATGCCTACGTTGCCCGCAACTTGTCGATGACTTTACACACCGATGCCGCGTGGGGCGGCTATTTCACGTCCCTTTTGCATGCGCCCAAAGACGGTAATGACACAGTAACGCCAATCGAAAAGCTCAGCCCCCATGTGATGGCCGCACTCGGCGCGATCCGCCACACCGATACCGTAACAATTGATCCACACAAAAGTGGGTATATTCCCTATCCCGCAGGCGCGCTGTGTTACCGCGATACGCGGATGATCTATCTCGTGGCGCACCGTGCGCCCGTGGTGGATCATTCCGATGATGTTCCCAGCGCAGGGTCTTACGGCATCGAAGGTTCAAAACCGGGGGCGGCGGCGGCGGGGGTCGCGTTGTCTCATGCCACGATCCCGCTGGATAAATCCGGCTACGGAGAGATTTTGGGTCGCTGCGCTTGGAATGCCAAACGCTTCTATATCGGCGTCAACACGCTGGCAGAGCGGAATGATCCGTTTTTCGTTATCCCGGTCAAACAACTCCCATCCGAGGCCGCAGGCAAGACCGAAGCAGAGGTCGAAGTAGAGCGTAAAAAGTTGAAAAAATTGCGCAATATAACCAATGCAGCGGCGCAACAGATGATGGTGGACGATAAAGATCTCGCAAAGCTTTTCGCCAAGATCGGTCCCGATTTGACGGTCTTCTCCTATGCGATCAACTTTATCAACGACGACGGCACGCCGAATACGGATTTGACACGGATGAACGCGTTGAATGACGGTATCTTCAGCGCTTTGTCGGTCGAGAAGGTCAAGGTGAAGGATACGCCGCCGCAGGTCGATATGCTGGTGACGTCAACGTTACTCTCGCCTGAGCTTTACGGGCCTGCCTTCACCGACAGTATGATGACCCGCGCCAAGCTGAAGCGTGCCGACACAGACAGGGGTGCCGCCATCCGCGTGCTGATCTCAACCATGATGAACCCGTTCGTGACCGACACCGTGGCAACCGATGATTACAACGGGAACTTTCTGCCTGTTCTGATGAGTATCCTGCGCCAGACGGTTCTGGACGCCCGCATTGATATTCTTAGCAAAGGTATTTGAAACATGGTCCATCTCAATGTCTCCCATGCTGTGCCCACTCCTGATGTGCGCAATGGCCCATGCCAACACGCCTTTGCGCTGATGGGGCGTGAAACGATTTTTGCGGTGCACCTGACGCAATATCACTGCGACAAACACCGCTATCAGGTGATCTTGCGGATCAGCTTGCCTGACGATGCACGCGAAGAATTTCTGCGGATGCGCGCCGAACACCCCGACGCAGGCTTCTTTTTCTGCAATGGAGAGGCCCCGGATGAGAAGTTTTCCATTCCGGCGCTAGGGGCTGGCAACATCCAGTGGCAGGGTGCCCGCGGGGTTATGCAAGGCAATATCTTTTATGGTTTTCGGGGTCCCAAAATTGATCCCCCGCCGCCTGATTGGTTCCCGTGGAACCTAGCTGACACGATCCCGATGATTGCAAATGTAAGTGTAATCGTCGAACGGGTGGTGCTGTTTCGGCCGTTCAGCCTTGGCGATATCGCCCCTCCGAAAGCCACCTATATGATTTTCGGGCAGGGGGATGAAGCGCATATGACGAATATCCAGACCGGTCAGCTTGTGACTGGGCCGCGCGATCTGCCGCTTTATGGGCTTGATGTGGATCATATAATGTCGCTGGATCACGCGCCGGAATGGCTCGATAAGGATATGCTGGAGGCAGGAACGATTGTAACGCTGCCCGCCGTCGACCGCTACGATGCGCAGGGCGATTTAATTGTACATGAAAAGCCACCCTTTGACATCGGTGACCCGGTAATGTGCCTGTATCGCGGTTTGCAACCGGCCCGCGCGTTGACCGCTGGGTCAACTTGGTTCTACAGTTCCGAGGTTTGCAATAGCCACGAATTGACCCTGACCACGCCGGGCATCAACACCATCGTAACCGAGATGCCGACCCGATATTGGAGATAGCAGCCCGTGAAAGACGAGGATCCAGAGCGCGACCCGTTCACCCAAGAGACCGGCAATGAGGCCGTGTGGGAGCAGGTTTTCGGCGTTGGTGCTGAGGATCTTCTGGACCAGCATAAATTCCACAGCAGGCTCCCTAGTCCGCCGCGCTGTCGACTTTGCAAAGCGCCGTTCGGTGGCATCGGCGGATTCATTCTGCGGTTCCGGGGCAAACGGCCTGCAAAGCGCAATCCCAACTTTTGTTCCGCTTGCGATGTATTTTTGGACAACCACCCCGGGGGGGCAGAGGTGCCGATGTCACTGTTGTACGCCGACATCCGCAAATCGACCGAATTCACCCGCGCGCACAGCCCGGCTGAAGTGTCAGCCCGAATCAACACGTTTCTCGATCTGGCGACCAAGGCGATCACCGATGAGGACGGGTTTATTGTGGCGTTTTATGGCGATTGTGTCGTGGCCAATTGGCCGCCGGGGTTTTCTGGCCCCGACTTTATTGCACAAGCAGGCCGGGCCGGATTAGCCGTGGCCAAAGCCAGTGCAAAAGCGGGAATCCCTGTGGGCATCGGCTTACATTCTGGGCGGGCATATATGGCATCCGTCCACGCCAATCGTGGCGGCTTTCGCGATGTGTCCATCTTTGGTGAAGAAGTTAATCTGGTCGCGCGGCTGTCCAGCGCCGCCGCAGCCGGCGAGGTCGTTATGACCGCTGAAGTGGCTGCGGCCATCGGTGCAGGCGAGGCGCAAGAAGCGCTAACGCTAAAAGGCTTTGACGAGAACGTGAAAGTGTTGCGGGATCAAAGCTGCGCCTGATCGGCAATGGCATCAAGTTCCAACAGTGTGATCCCGTCGTCATGCCGCGCGATCAGCCCTTCATCCTGCAGCGCCTTGAGGTGACGGTTTACATTCTCGCGCGCAAGGCCCGCAAAATCCCCAAGATCGCTTTGCGAAAACCCTTTCAGTAACCGCGCGCCCTTGGGATTATCCGTGCCTTCACCCCATTTCGCTGACAATCGCAATAAAGCCCGCGCCAGTCGCACTTTGGCATTTTTTTCTGACTTCACTTCAAACATCTCGGACGCATTGCGGACCCTGCGGCATAGCTCCCGGATGACAGCGACGACCACATCGGGAGAGCCTTGCAGCGCCCGCAACACCGATCCTTGATCAATCGCGATTAATGCAACCACGGGTGAGGCGGCGACGGCATCAGCACTTCGAGGCCCGCCGTCGAGCAAGGCAATCTCGCCCAGCATTTCGCCTGGCCCCATCTGATTTAACACGCCCTTGTTTCCCTCAGCAGAGGTGATCGAAATTTCAACCCGACCCTCGCGGATCAGGTACATGTGTGTGCCGTCGCTGCCGTGCAGCATGATAGTGTCGCCTTTAGAAAACGTCACCGGGCGGCCCAGTTCCAGCAACGCGTCCCATTCGCGCGTGGCCATAGCGCGAGACAGGATCGGCGCTTGTCCATTGATATTCCTGACGGGTCGATCTACCATGCTTCTTTCTTTGTCCAAACCACTCTGGCGGAGTTGATCCGCGAGTCAACGGGCGATGCGATGGTGAAACATCGCTTCGAACAGATTGTAGTATGTTCGCAAACTTGATCAGCGGCGACTTCGAGCCGCGATTGACGCGCGTTTGAGGGTGCTCGGGTGATGGATGCTGCGGTTTATTCTATTGGCGCGCCGAAACATATTTTTCTGACGACATTTTCGAAGCATGACTGATCTCAGTCGCCGGCCAACTTACCGAGAGCTTCTGAGCGATATCCTTGTTGAACAGAGCACTCACAGCATTTGAAAGCCGCGTGGATTTGTTGATCTGAGCCCAAGGAGTCCCGAGGTCGTCATTGTCCGCGAACTGTAATTTCAGTAGTTCTCAAGCTTCGCTCTCGCAGCGAATGTCGGCTATGCGGGCTGCGATCGCAGCATCGAGATCACATGGCCAAGGTCTGCTAAGGGCCGTACTTTTCACTGTGTATCGATGATTGACTGAACAGCCGTGGCCCTTTTACGGCATGTGAAGACATGCGCCCTTTCAGACCCTTCCGAATTTCGGATGCAAAGTCTTCCAAAGTGCTGACACGGATGTAGTCTCGCTCAAAACGTGTGGGAGACACGACATACGTCCCGTCTTCGTGGCGATGAGGTGTGACTATCTCGCCCTTCTGCGGTCCGCGTGAGACTCTTGCAAAGATCTTCATTGATCACCTGTTCTGGAAAAGCATCTTGCTACGTAGATCACCGGATCAAGGCAGCTACAAGTTTTCAAGGACATATTAGAATGACCATTGAGGCTGCATGATGCTGCGCGGAGCATGAATGACTGGTCTAAGGAAGCTGCTCCGCAGCGACGGATTGCAGAGGCAATGACCGCAACGGGCCGTCCGTGAAGACGGCCCAATCGTTTAGATTTCAATGGCTTCAGCGATAGCGAGGGCATCTTCCAGCTCTACGCCGAGATAGCGCACCGTGCTGTCCATCTTGGTATGACCCAACAGCAGCTGAACCGCCCGCAAGTTTCCAGTCTTCTTGTATATTTGGGTGACTTTCGTGCGTCGCATTGAATGGGTTCCATAGGCCGTCACTTCTAAACCAATCGAGGATACCCAGTCCCGAACGATCCGAGCATACTGGCGGGTTGAAATGTGCAAACACTCTTGGAAGCGGCCAGGCCAGAGATACTCGGACCCGACCATCAGCGGATCTTCCATCCACTTCGTAAGCGACGCTCTGGTACCTTCGGAAATCTCGAAGCGCACGGGTTTCTGGGTTTTACTTTGCAACACTGACGCCCGCTCTTTGATCTGGCCGGATGCCATGACATCGACCACTTTCATTTTGACCAAATCGCAGCCGCGCAATTTGCTATCGATGGCCAGATTGAACAGCGCGAGATCGCGGTTGTTCTCGGCAAGCTCAAGCCTGACCCTGATTGCCTAGACATGCTTTGGCTTCAATGGGCGTTTCTGACCGACGATGCGCCCCTTGTTCCAAGCTGGGCGAAGCGCGCGAATGGCAGGTAAGTTTTGTGTTTCCATGACTGATCCTCCGATCCGCCATGCCCTCCCACAACGACAACCCGACGTTGACCGAGCCAGTATATCACAGGATGCTGTGATCGATCTACGGCGGCTGTCGGCCCTAAAGCGGCCATTGATTGGAATCCTTAACGCCGCAGTGCAGCTTCCCGAAAGCGGACGTCGCAGAATGTGCAGTCGCCCTCAACGCGTTTTCAAGCGTGCCATAAATAATTTGGTAGTTTGACCGAGTGAATGCTACGCATAGCCTATATTTTCAGAAGTTTTAGTCAGGAATTTATGGGCGCTCGAGATATTTCGTTTGCAAGTTTCAATTTGCTTAATCTGCATCTGCCGGGGGAAGCCATTTATGGCGATACCGATGGGTGGGACCAAGACATCTTTGAAAAG
Source organism: Pseudomonadota bacterium (assembly GCA_038530475.1). Lineage (GTDB taxonomy): Bacteria > Pseudomonadota > Alphaproteobacteria > Rhodobacterales > Rhodobacteraceae > Octadecabacter. Next base: position 21,184 of record JBCBCS010000010.1, on the reverse strand, counting down.
AAGGTCGATTTTACTGCCCGAGCGTTAACGCGACTCGACGCTGATGTCATTGGTTTTCAAGAGCTTTGGGCCAAAGACGCACTTGCGGAAGCGATGGAAGCTTCGGAGATAGCAGGCACTCACAGACTTCTGGTCCCTGAGGGCCATGAAGATAACAAGATCATATGCGCTGCAGCTGTTCGATCTGACATGATCGTAGGAGAACCCGAATGGATCGAAGAATTTCCCGCAGAGTTCGTCCTGCAATCGACTGGTGATGACCCGCAACAACCAGATATATCCGTCGCGCTTTCTGGTTTTTCCCGCCCGGTAATGCATCTGCAAGTGCAGCCGGACACCCGAACGCCGGTGATCCATGTCTTCGTCTGCCATTTCAAGTCGCGTAGGCCAACGCAAATTTGGCGGGAGCGAAACTGGTATGACAAGGATGTTCACGGCCCTCATGCAAATGCATTGGGCTACGCCATTTCTACGGTGCGCAGGACTGCCGAGGCAGCGGCACTTCGGATGATCATAACGAATCTCACGAAGAAGACAGACACGCCCGTCGTGCTACTCGGCGATATGAACGACGGTAAAGACAGCAATACGCTCAATGTGTTGTCGGAGCAGCCAACTTATTTGTCACCGCTTTCATCAGGTGGTGGCGACAATGCGCTATATACGGCCCAAACCATGCAAGAGTATCGCTCTACTCGAGATGTGTATTACACGCATGTCTTTAAAGGCCAACGAGAAAGCCTGGACCAAATTATGTTCAGTCAAGAGTTCTACGATAATTCAAAAAAACGCCTCTGGGCCTTTGACGAGATGCTCGTCCAAAATGATCATTTGAACTACGATGACCACAAAGTAAGCGGGACGAATGATCATGGGATCATCCGAGTTGGATTTCGTTGGAAACCAGAGCAAGATGGAACCAGCTAAAGAACTCTCTGAAGCGAAATCTGGTGAAAGAAGGTTAGTTTCAATAGATACATTTCTAATATGATTTCAACATTTCAAAGCGTTGGCGAGCACCATGACTTTTTCAGCAGACAGCATTCCGGGAAAACTCATAGTTGCCATAGTGGCTCCACTGATTGTAGGCGCCATTGGATTCTCTGCAGGGCGTTTCGTTGCGGAGGCTCCGCCCCTACAGATTGTCATTACTCCGAATGACGCAGTCATATCGGCCGGTCGCGTGGTGGAATTCTCAGCGGAAGGGTCGCACGACCCATCCGGAAGCGCACTAGAGTATATGTGGACTGTCGGAGGGTTGCCGCTTGGGCAGAGTTCCGCGGCGGGCTGTAGTCCGGCGGCCGACGGCTTACTACTAAGCTGTCAGTTCGTGATGCCCGGAAACTCGGCTGTTGCAGTTACTGGTACGAGCGAGGACGGTCGCACTGGGACAGTCGCGATTACAGTGACAGTTGAGCTGCAGAACGGGTATCTTGCCATGATTGTTATAGCTGAGGGGGCAGGCATCGACGCGGTCTACCGCGATCTATTAAACGCTGTGGATTGGTCCGCCCTTCAAGCTCAAGTCCGCACTCCGATTTTAGTTTTCGATCCGGATCAGCGGATTGCTCTACCTGCGGCCACAGTTCGCCCCGATCAATCGAAGGTTGGTGATGCCCTCGAGGGTGCGAAGATCATGGTGCCTCTGGGACCGGACAGCGAACCCTTCGAGTTAATCCGAGATGCGCTGGAGCAGCGCGGAGCGACTATAGTTGCCGTACCGCCTGATCAGATTGACGCATCTCTCGAAAGCGGTCTCGGCGAAATCGGTCTCGCACTAGTTTCCTCTCCAAGGGCGTTTTTGACTCAAGTCTTGAGCCAGTAGCACTGACGGCCCAAAGCCGCCGTCCACCGGCTGTTCCAGATGCTGCGGTTGCAGCCTGCATTGCAGACATTGGACTTACGGTCTTAGTTTGAAGGCGACCAAACTCACAACATGCTGACGACGCGAACATCAATCCCTAAGCAGTTTGTTTACGCAAAGTGCGGCAACCTTGAAATTGCTGATTTGGTTGATGTCTGTAATGGTGCGGGAAACAAGGGAAATTTTGCGGTAGACCAGATCACCGCTTAAACTCAATTGCCCGCACCGATTGGATCTCACATGTATACTGACCACCCTGATCAGTTCCAAATTTGGTTTGACCAGCAAGAGGAAGAAACGCACGAATTCGTGGCGGGTAGGTTGGCACTACGTTGCCTCCCTGCATTGTGCGACATTCTTGGCGCCGACGCAGAGCCTGACCACGCAACCTATTTGAGATCCAAGCGTCTGACTCTGACACTGTGTGTTGCCTTGGCAGATCGAAGACCAAGGCACATTTCTCTCCTTAACAAGACCGCAAAGTCATTCCTTGTTGACCATCAACAAATTTTCAACGGAGAGTCCCGGCGCTTCTTAAAAAAGCGAGGAACCCACTCTATTAGATGTGTAAGTCAAGCAGCGCATATTTTCTTAGATACCAGAGGGAAGGATTGGGCGGTATGGAAAGCTCAGCAAGAATGTGCGAGGGCATGTGTGCTTGATACTAATTTCTCTGATGTTTATGAGAATTGGTTCAGCAAAAGTATGTATCAAGAAATTTTGGATGACAGTCGCCACAGGTCATTTGAAGAACCGCTATGGTCAAGACTAAACACCTCCGAAAGGGATCCACTAAAAGCTATTTTGGATCAATGGTCGCGCACGTCGACTGTCAACTCCTTCTGGCACGACTGGTATAGGGGCTTTTTCGAAGGCAAGCCGCTCGATTGGGAATTGCAGCGTCGAGTGGCACTAATTGACGATGCGCTTTGGAAGAACGGCCCCTCAGCTGTCACTATAGAAATCGAGAAAATTCGCGCAAAATTCAACCTAGAAAAGCGCGTCGAAGAACTTGAGGCTGAGCTTCGGAACGCGACCATTAACCGGCACGGCGTTGGAGGCAACATGCCTCCAGAACCCATAAATGATGCCTCCATTGCGAAGGAACTTGTCATCATTTGGCAGCCACTAGGAAATCTCAAAGCCGAAATCGCTAAAGACAAACCCAGTTCAACACGCCTGCAACAGTTGGTCGAGGCACTAAGCAGAGCGTTGAGTACAGGCATCGCTTGGTGTCTTAAGAAGGTGGATCTGACCGTTGACACCGCGATTAAGTGGGCTCTCCCCGCAGGTGGGGGTTACCTCGCGCTCAACCCCGAGAAACTCGAAGCGGTTATCGAAGCAACGAAGAAATTGCTTGGCAACCTTTAGACTGGCTCAAGCGGCTTGGCTTTAAAGAACTGATTTCCATAAGTGAGATTTCAAGGACTAGGTATTCGCCGCAAAAATATAAATGTTTAGTTTTGGCTAAGTAGCAGACTTCGGCTGCAGCGCACCAGTTTACGGAAAATGCCGAAATGCATATCTGAGGACGGCCCTTACCGGCCTTTCGCCGATCGGTCAGGATGCTGCGGTCGCAGCCCGCATAGCGGACCTTCGCCGCGAGCGCGAAATCAACTGATGGGCGAATTCACAGTTCGCGGACCTTCCGGACATCGGCGTTTGAGCATGTTGCTGACGCATCATGGTCTCGCGGTTGCCGCCAGCTGCGTTTCTTAGTGCAGCGGGTAAAACGAGAGCGGCCATTCAAATGCTAAAGAAATGAGCCCCGCGCGCATCGTGCGGCGGGGCCCATCGATGTCGTGACGAGATGCATCATTCCATGGTGACAGCGAAGAACATCGTCTCACCCGAATGGTCGTCGACACCGTCGTTGTCTGTTGAAACCCACATCGTGCCGTCCTCAGCGATGGCCAGACCTTCGACCTTATCGAGGACATAACCTCCCGTGGAGGTCAGGTACGGCAGAAGGTCCACGACCAGCTCAGGTTCCAGCACGGCAGGTGTTTCGCCCAAGGGGACCATGCCGTCCATCGCCGACAACGGCACGCGGGTGATGATCTTGGTCACCGCGCGGGTGTCGTGCTGGTTGTCGCGTTCGATGAAATACATGAAATCACCGTGGGCGACGATTTCTGACAGCCCGACCCAACCGGTTTCAGGTTCGGTCTTGGCGTAGTGGATCACGGACCATTCTTCGGTTTCCAGGTTGTAGCCCAGAACCTTTGCGTGGTTGGCCGGATCGTCGCGCCACTCCCGCTGCACGGCGACATACAGCATGTCATCCACACGCGTGATGCCTTCAAACCCGAAGCGGCGTTCAACGGCGAGAAGCTCATTCGGCAGTGCGATGTAATCCTCAATCGCGCCATCGGCCCCGACGTGGTAAATTGCGTGGGGGACCAGACGGTCAGAACGGCCTTCTGAGGCGATCCAGAAGCCGCCTTCACCGTCCAGCGCAATGCCTTCCATGTCCATCAGTTGCGCGGGCTGGCCTTCGCGGGTCACGCCAATGGCATCCACGATGCGGGCCGGAGTTTCGGACACGTCGATGTGGAAGATCGTGGGCTGCATGCCGTAGAAGCTGTCAGAGACCGCATAGATTGTGCCGTCCTCGGCCATAACCTGGCCAGAGATCGCGCCCCAGCCCGTCAATTCATCCATTCCGGCAGAGGTCAGATGCGGGTAGGCCGCCGGGGCGTCTTGATATTCAAACAGCATGACGTGTGCCCTTGGGCCTGCATCATCAACTTCGTTGGCTGACACGAGCAGATTGCGCTCTGGAATTGTCACGTAACCCTCTGGTCCGATGCCGGAGGGCAAAAGCTGCGTCAATTCAGGGGCCGCTGGATCGGTGATGTCGTAAACACCCACGATGGAGGACCGCTCCGCGCCGACAAAGACGTAAGGTGTGCCGCCATAGACATCGAACGTCACACTTTCGGGCTCCACGCCTTTGTTGCCTGAGCGTTCTTCGGGGTAATGGCCGACTTCGATGATGGCATATTCAAACGAGGTGCCGCTGTCGTAAACAACGTCGCCATCCTGGCTGAAGATCGTCCAGCCGCGGGAACCGCCGTCCATGTCACCCTCATTGGCCATGGCAAAGTGTGTGTTGTCGATCCATGTGATGCTGTCGGGTTCGCGCGGGACGGTGATAGTCTGATCGAAAATCAGCGCGCCTTCTTCCTCTGTGTCGACGCCTTCGAGCGTCACGTCACCGGCAGAAAAGTGGCTGAGGACCTCACCTGCAGAGGACAGAACAACGATGTGGTTGTTCTCCTGCAAGGTCACCACGACCTCGTTTTCGTCGTTGATCGAGACGAACTCAGGCTCTGGGTCTTCGGGGGCAATTTCTGCCAGACCAGTGATGTCTGCCACGCGGGCCGTATCGCAATTGATCAGCCCCTCGGCTGTCAGATCAACCATGAAAACCGAGCCCGCAGGCAACTGACCGACACGACCATCGCCAAGATCTTCATCACGCTCGTTTTCGATCGCAACAGCAAGGAACGAGCCGTCAGGTGCGATGCCAACGCTGTCCGGCTGACCGGGCAGATCACACCGCCCGACCTCCTGCTGTGTAGTGACGTCAACTTCCACCAGAAAACCCGATGGCTCGGTGTAGCTTTCAGATGTGTTCACACCGGCAAGCGCGTAGTTGCCGATCACAGCAACAGAGGTCGGCTCTCCATCCGGCATGAAAACACCCAGCGGCGCGGGGCTTGTAGGGTCAGTGATGTCGATGAACCCAATCGAGGCGCCGGGGCTATCGGTGTAGACCAGCGTCATCCCGTCAGCAGTGGCGGAAATGATCTCGGCTGAGGTTTCCTCGGCGTCCGGCAGGTTCTCAGCGACCTGGAACGAGGCAATCCGGTTGAAGTTCATATCTTGCGCGTAGGCCGGCAGAGCGAAACACGTGAGCGAGGACGTCAAGAATAATGTGCGAACGGTCATATTTCTTTCCTGTAAATTCGGGTACGAAAGCGCGCTCGATGCAGCACCCCCAGGCAAGACGAAAACATGGGATTGTAACAGAAGGGCGAAGGCACAGACGGATTTTCGGCCGCCCCGCCAGAGCGCGGCAACACTGTCAGGAGATACGCGCGCCCTTCGCCCAGACGCCTCGTACGACCGGGGTGCCTTGGGTGTCTTCGACCCTCAGAACATCACCGCGCAGCCCAGTTTGCAGGCTTCCACGATCGGCCAATCGCGCCGCCAATGCAGGCGTGCGCGTCACCGCGGCAATCGCGCGGGGCAGATCACCCCAGAGATCGGCGATGCGAAATGCTGCCATCAACAATCCACCGGGCACATAGTCCGACGAAAGAATGTCCAGCAGATCGGCCTTGGCCAAATCCAACGCCGCGACATTGCCCGAATGGGACCCGCCACGGATCACATTGGGCGCGCCCATCATGACGGCAATCCCGTGGTCACGGCAGGCCTGTGCGGCCTCATGGGTCGTCGGGAATTCCGCGAAACCGACGCCGTTGGCGTGGGACGTGTCGACATGATCGCGGGTCGTGTCATCATGGCTGGCCAGAACCGCACCGAGCCGCTTGGCCTCGGTCACAGCTCCTTTCTCGTGTTTTTCACCAAACTGAGCCTGCAATCGCTTCAGGTTGGCCACGTGCTCTGCGAAGTCGTTGTTGTCCATGCCACGTTTCTTGGCGACATAGGTGCGCAAGGCTGTCAGGTCACGGAATTGGCGTTGGCCCGGTGTGTGATCCATCAGGCTTACAATGCCGACGCGGTCATCGGGCATGAACCGCGCCAATTCCTCAAGCAGGGTTTCCGAACAAATCTCTGCCCGCAGGTGCAAAAAATGACTAATCTTGAAGACGCCTTGGGCGCGAGCGGCCAAAAGTTCATCGGCAACAGCACGGGCGTAGTCAATGTAGCGCCCTTTGCCCGAATGGATGGATCCGGCGCGCAAGGCGTCAAACACCGTGGTGATTCCGACCGATGCCAGTTCTGCATCATGGGCAATCAGCGCAGGCAGATGCGGCCAGTCCACCTCTGGGCGCGGCTCCATATGGCGTTCTAGATTGTCAGTGTGCAGTTCGACCAAACCGGGCATGACGAAATCGCCCGCGCAATCAATGCTGCCGCTTGGTGTCTTATCGCCCTCTGCAATGTCGGTGATCACCCCTTGCTCAATGGTGATGGCGCCCGTCACCACTTGATCGGGCAAGACCAGTCTAGCATTGGCAAGGCACAGGTCCCCTGACATGGAAATGTCATCTGAAGGGTCCATAGCGGCAGGCCTAAGAGGATAGTTCATGACATACACTCGTTTTGCAATTTATGACGCGCCGGATGAGGACCGGTTGGCCGATTTTGGGGCGGCTTGGCTGGGCTGGGATGTCCGGACAGGCAGCGCTGCACGCCAGCTTGATCTGCCCGGCTTGAATGACATTACGATGACACCGCGCAAATACGGGTTCCACGGCACGTTGAAGCCGCCGTTCAGATTGGCGGAGGGTCGCAGCCTGGACGAACTGCAGGCTTCGGTCGCGGATTTGGCGGGGCGTTGCGCGCCGGCGCAAAGCGGTGGTTTGACGCTGACGACCTTGGGCGGCTTTCTGGCCCTGATCCCGACCGGTGATCTGAGCGGGGTTGAACGGGTCGCAAGCGCCTGCGTGCGATCTCTCGATCCCTTCCGAGCCCCCGCGTCCGAGGCCGAATTGGCCCGTCGTCGCAGCGCAGGGCTGAGCGCGCGGCAAGAGGCGCTGATGCTGGCGTGGGGCTATCCTTACGTGATGGAGGAATTCCGGTTCCACCTGACGCTGAGCGGTCGATTGCCCGAGGCGGATCGGGTTACTTGGACGACCACAGCGCACGCCCACCTGCCGCCCTTGGCGGATCGTTATGATTTGGGCAGCATCGCCCTGTGCGGTGAGCGCCCCGATGGGCGGTTTGAGCTCATCCAACGCTACGCCCTCACCGGTTGAAGCAGAGACAGGGCGTTTGTGATGGTGTTTTCCAGCGCCCCATCGTTGCTGACCGTCATCACGTTCAACCCAGCTGGCAATGGTTTGGTTGCTTGTGCCAGTCGTTTGGCAATCTGCGCCGGACTCTCCCGCCCGCGCGCCGCCAGACGCGTGGCAAGCGTCTCGGGGGATGCAGTAATACTGAGGACGCAAAAACGCTCAAAAGCAGCATCACCCGCCAGAAGCGCAGACCGTGAAAAATTTGCGAGGCAGTCTCGCCCGCTGTCCAAAACCTTCTGAATTGATACAGGAATGCCATACAGCAAATCATGCGCCCCCCAGTGAACAGCAAAATGCCCCGCCGCAGCCATGTCTTGGAATTCTGCCACGCTCACGGCATCATAATCTTCACCACCCAAGTCAGGCGCGCGCGTGATCGTGCGGCGTACCAGGTGAAGCGCCGGATCGGCTGTGGCAAGCCCCTCCATCACGCTGTCCTTGCCCACACCAGAGGGGCCAACGACCGCAATGAGCCGTCCGCCCATCATGCCGCAATTCCGGGTGTAAACTGGCTCACGTCGATTTCACGGTCACAGACGCGGTCGCGGGCGGACTCGTCGTGAAAGATGCCAATGATGGCCGCGCCGCGCGCCTTTGCGTCTTCGATCAAGGACAAAACAACTTCGCGGTTCGCCGCATCGAGGCTCGCCGTGGGCTCATCCAGCAGCAACGCGGGATAGGCATGGGCAAAACCGCGTGCGATATTCACGCGCTGTTGCTCACCCCCCGAAAAGGTGGTGGGCGACAAGGACCACAGCCGCTGCGGGATGTTGAGCTTTGCCAACAGCTGTTCCGCACGGGCTTTTGCCTCTTCGGCGCTGACACCTACGGCTCGCAGAGGTTCGGCAACCACATCCAGCGTCGGCACACGTGGCACAACCCGCAAGAACTGGCTTACATATCCAAGGGTCTCGCGGCGCAGCGCGATCACCTCGCGCGGCTCGGCCTGAACCAAATCCACCCCGTCGATCAGAATTTCACCGGCTTGCGTCAGGTAGTTGCCGTAGATCATCCGCATCAGGGTCGACTTGCCGGCACCTGACGCACCCGTCAGCGCAACACATTCGCCCGGAGAAACCGAGAATGACACATCGTTGATGACCTCGATCACCGCACTGCCCTGATTGTACAGCGTAAAGGTCTTGGACACGTTTCTGAGGTCTATCATTCTCACACCTGCAAAACAGAACTGACGAGGAGTTGGCTGTAGGCGTGCTGGGGGTCATCCAGCACCTGATCGGTCAGGCCTGCTTCGACAACGTGGCCGTCTTTCATGACCATCAGCCGGTCCGCCAACAGGCGCACCACGGCAAGGTCATGGGTCACGATGATTGCCGATAAACCCATGTCGCGGACTAATCCGCGCAGCAGATCGAGCAGGCGCGCCTGAACCGACACATCAAGCCCACCCGTGGGCTCATCCATGAACACCAGCCGTGGCCCAGTCACCAGATTGCGGGCAATTTGCAGCCGTTGCTGCATCCCGCCGGAAAACGTCGTTGGGCGGTCATCAACCCGGGCGGCGTCAATCTCTACGCGGCCCAGCCAATCGACAGCCTTGCCCCGGATATCACCATAGTGACGGTCACCCACGGCCATCAGGCGTTCGCCCACGTTGCCGCCCGCGCTGACACCCATACGCAACCCGTCACGAGCGTGCTGATGCACGAAGGCCCAATCGGTCCGCGACAACATGCGGCGTTCGGGTTCTGACATTGTCACCGTGTCTTTAGGGCCGTCGCTGCGGGTATCAAAGACAGCTGCACCCGCGTCCGGCGCAAGATGCCCGGCCATACAGTTCAGCAAGGTGGACTTACCCGATCCGCTTTCACCGACGATCCCCATCACCTCGCCGGGGTAAAGATCGAACCCAACATCCTTACAGCCGATATGGGGGCCATAGAACTTTGTGATCCCCTGGACCGAGAGCAAAGGTGTCATGCCGCATCCTTTCCGTTCAATGAACCAGTGTGGCCTGCAGCCTGTCGCGTTTCGCAGAAATCGGTGTCCGAACACACAAACATCCGCCCGCCCGCATCGTCCGTGATCACCTCGTCGAGGTAGCTGTTTTCTGCGCCGCACATGGCACAAGGCTGGTCCGGCTTGGACGCCTCGAACGGGTGATCTTCGAAATCGAGCGACACGACCTCCGTGTAGGGCGGCAACGCGTAAATGCGCTGCTCACGGCCTGCGCCGAAAAGCTGGATCGCCGCCATATCGCCAAGTTTGGGGTTGTCGAATTTCGGGATGGGCGACGGGTCCATCACGTAGCGCCCTTCGATCTTTACCGGATAGGCATAAGACGTCGCGATATGGCCGTGACGGCTGATGTCTTCATAAAGCTTCACATGCATCAACCCGTATTCCTCGAGGCTGTGCATCTTGCGAGTCTCGCTCTCTCGCGGTTCAAGAAAACGCAAAGGCTCAGGGATAGGAACTTGATAGACAAGGATCTGGCCTTCGCTCAGGGGCTCTTCAGGGATGCGGTGGCGGGTCTGAATAACGCTGGCCTCCGACGTCTTGGTCGTCGTAGAGACCCCCGCCGTGCGTTCAAAAAACGTGCGGATGGATACGGCATTGGTTGTATCGTCCGCGCCTTGATCGATGACTTTGAACTGGTCATCTGGCGTCATCACCGCCGCCGAGACCTGTACGCCGCCCGTGCCCCAACCGTAAGGCATCGGCATTTCGCGGCTGGCAAAGGGCACCTGATAGCCGGGAATGGCCAGACCTTTCAGGATCGCACGGCGGATCATGCGTTTGGTCTGTTCGTCCAGATAGGCAAAATTATAGCTGTCTTGATCTGTCATGAGAGTGTCTCATTTCGCGTGGTAAGAGCCCCACAATCGCTGAAAGGATTCAGGGGGATTCTATGCTGAATGCTGTGATATTTGCGGCGGCTTGCGGCGTAGGCTTGATTGCATTGGACCGCATCTTGCAGTGGGTGCTGCCCAAGATCGGACATCTGTTGCCCAACGATTACTGCGGGCCGGACGGCTGGCTGACGGACACCCGCGCTGCGTCCGGGATATTTGACCGGCCTGTGCGCTAAATTCAGCAGCGAACGACGCATCACAAAAGCCCCCGATGTTGCAACGCCGCGCGCAGGGCGTCCGAGCCCGTGAAATGGATGGCGTCCATACCAGACGCCTGCGCGCCCAGGCAGTTGTGCAACCCGTCGTCAATGAACACGCACCGCTCTGGTGCGATATCCGCGCGGTGACACAAGAGGACGTAGATTTCGATTGAGGGTTTGATGACGCCAACCTCGCCGGACACGACCGTCGTGTCGAACACCTCCAGCAACTCCGGGTGTGCCTTGCAGCCTTCGGGCCATGTTTCAGCCGACCAGTTGGTGATCGCGTGCACGGTCGTATCCGCGTCTTTCAGGTCGTGCAAAATGTCCCATGTCCCGGCGATCTTGGCGGGAACAGTATGTTGATAACGCTCAACATATCGGCCCAGTCGTGCGGCATCATCGGGGTCACAAATCTGGGCGGCCGCCTGCGCAAACGTCGCCCCGGCGTCACAGGCCAGGTTAAGCTTGTCAAAGTTAATCCGATCCATGAACGTCTGCGCTTCGGCGGTGTCCATCTCGTCGGCCCAGGCCAGCTGCGGCTGCCAGTCGATCAGCACACCGCCAATATCAAAGACAACCGTATCGGGGGTCATTCCGCGGCCTCCGGCACAGTGTTTGCGCCCGCCTCTTGGCGCAGCCTGCGCACCAGTTCCAATTCAGCCTGAAAATCGACGTAATGGGGCAGTTTGATATGCTCCAAGAACCCCGTCGCCTGGATGTTGTCCGCATGATACAGGACGAATTCAGCGTCTTGTGCGGGCGCGCCTTCGTCTTCCTCACCCAACTCTTCCCAGCGCATCGCCCGATCAACCAGCGCCATTGAGATTGCCTTGCGTTCGGTCTGGCCAAAGACCAACCCGTAGCCGCGCGTGAATTGGGGTGGCTCAGATTTTGACCCCTTGAACTGGTTGACCGTTTCGCATTCGGTCAGCGTGACCTCACCAATCTCGATGCTGAACCCCAGTTCGGGAATGTCCAGTTCGACAGGCACAGCCCCGATGCGTAACTCACCCACAAAGGCGTGGTTGCGCGCGTAGCCGCGTTGGGTGGAATAGGCCATGCCGAGCGTAAACCCCTCGTCCGCGCGAGTAAGGGCCTGCAGACGCAATGCGCGCTCTGCGGGCATTTCAAGCGGTTCGCGGGTCAGATCTGGCGGCGTCGTTTCATCAGGGGCGGCCTCTTCGATCAACCCTTCGTGGTTGAGGAAGTCTGTCACGTGAGGAACATTGCCGGGCGCAGCCTCTCGCGTCGCGGCCTCCGGCACCTCTCCGTCAGCTGCAAGTTTGAAGTCGAGCAGCCGGTGCGTATAATCGAACGTCGGCCCTAAGACCTGACCGCCGGGCAGATCTTTGAACGTCGCCGAAATGCGCCGATCGCAAGCCATTTTGCCCGTGTCGACGGGCACGGACGCCCCAAATCTGGGCAATGTGGTGCGGTACGCACGGATCAGAAAGATCGCTTCAATCAGATCGCCCCGCGCCTGTTTGATCGCAAGGGCGGCAAGGTCAGGATCGTAAAGCGACCCTTCGGCCATGACGCGGTTGACGGCCAATGCGAGTTGTTCGCGGATTTGCGCAATACTCAGTTCCGCGACGGACGTATCCCCGCGGCGTTCTTCGGCAAGCCAGGCATGCGCGTTTTCAATTGCGCGCTCCCCGCCTTTGACGGCGACATACATCAGGCGGCTCCTTTCTGCGTGACGATCGTCGTGCGCGGCAGGGCCGCAACTTGGTCATCGGATGTGAAGATGAAATCAAGACCAAGCGGGAACAGTCCCGCGTTCCGCTGAAACGCCTCCACCTCAGGCAGTGACAAGCTGTGTGTGCCTTTGATGCCGGGACCTGATAAGGTGGCGCCCTGCGGTTCCAGCCGTTCAACCTGCACGATCAATGTGGCAGACCGGTCAGGGTATTGGGGTGTTCCAATGGCGTAGGCCTCAAGGGGGGCAAGATTGTCCCAAGCCCCCACCGCAAACATCGCCTGAGAGGGGGGCACAAGGGGTGCCCCGGTATGAAATCCCACCCAACGGCGCACCGCATCGCAGGCCAGTGGACCGGTCAGATGCACGGGCGTGTCGGGATCGCACAAAGTCAGAATAATCGCGCCTGTCGCGGGAGTCAGCGGTGTGGGGGGTGCGGCACCGGTGATATCATGGATTGTACCAGGACGCGCCATCGCCTCCATAATCTGACGGTAGGCCGCTGCGGACGTGATAGCCGGGTCTACAAAACCGCCGCTGAGTGTTTGAGGCTCCATCAGTCCTCTCCTCGCACCATCGTAAAGAAATCGACTTTCGTCGCTGCGGCCTTCGCGGCACGGGCCTCTCGTCTCGCGGATTGCTCTGCCTCCAGCAGGTCGAGGACCTGCGTCTGCAGCGTGGCCGCCACTGTCGTCTGCATCAAAGCATCGACCACGGCCACCGCCTCTGCGTCAGCCTTGCTTCGCCCTTGGATATAGGCATGCCCGACTTCGCCCGTGGTCAGGGTCAGCGCGCAGCGCGTCACCGTGACTTCACCCAAATTGAACGGGGACCCCGTCGCACCGGCACGGGCCCGCACCATGGTGCTGCCGACCTCCGGTGCACGCAACCATGAGAACAGGGGGCGTTCCACCGCGGCGTCCAACAAGGTCGCGACCCGGCCTTCTGGTGCCTTGGCCATCAGGCCGAGCCACTGCTGGCGCGGCTTACGGTCTTCGCTCATATCTTTCATCTCGACAACTTATCGATATTCTATACAACTAGACATATTCTAACATGTCCTATCGATTCCCCCAGCGGAGATTTGTGAATTTTGCGTGACACATCTTCCAAGACGCCGATCTGGCAGGCCATCGCGCAAGCATTGCGCAGTGATCTGGCCGAGGGCCGCTATGCGCCCGGCGACAAGCTTCCGACCGAAGCGGCCTTGGCAGAACGGTTTGGCGTTAATCGCCACACCGTGCGCCATGGGATCTCTGCGCTGGTGGACGAAGGACTCATCCGGACGCGACGCGGTGCGGGGGCCTTCGTGGCCTCAACACCCACCGACTACCCTATTGGCCGTAAGGTCAGGTTCCACGACAATCTGATCGCAGCTGGACGGCAGCCTGAAAAGCGCGTCCTCTTGATCGAAGACCGGTTCGCGACAGACGGCGAAGCACAGGCGCTCGAAATTCAGGCGGGTGACCCAGTCTGTTCCTATCACGGGCTCTCCTTGGCTGACGCACAACCCATCGCCCTGTTCGAAAGCGTCTTTCCCTTGGTGCGGACCCCCAACATCGCAGCGGCCTTTCACGCGCAAAGCAGCGTGACCGAGGCCTTGGCGTCTGTCGGCGTGACTGACTACACACGCGCGTCAACGCGCCTGACAGCGGTGCGCGCGAATGCAATGCAAGCCCTCCATCTGCACGTCGCAGAAGGTGATCCGCTGTTGCGTTCTACCGGGGTGAATATCGGCCAGGACGGCAACCCGGTCGAATACGGACGCACCTGGTTTGTCGGAGACCGGGTCACGCTGACCCTCGGAAACGAGGACGGCCCCGCCTGAAACAGACGAGGCCGTCGAGACCGTTTGGGTCGATCATTCGAGGCCCATGCAATTTGCGTAATAGGTCACCGTCGCGGGCCAATCGGAAAAGATACCCTCGACGCCCACATCCTGCGCCAGAACGTCAATCAACTCGTACATCACGCCGTCGCTCGTGACCGCGTCTGCTATGGACTGGTAATACCAACCCCCACCATTCACCAGCGGACCGGACCGTTCGATGGTCCATGTGATGATCTTGAGGTCAGCGGCCTTGGCCTGAATGGCCAATTCGGACGGGACAATCTCGCCATCTTCAAGGGTGACGAGCATCCAAGTGGGCGGCGCGATATAGTTGACACCCATCGCCTTCAGCTCGTCCATGGTGTTGGGCCATGTGGACGCGTCCATCGGGGAATAACCGTCGATGTTGTACTCATCCATGAGGTAGACGGCCTGCGCACCGAATTCTGGCGCAGCCTCAATCCAGTAAAGCACATCTTCGAGGTTGAACGACTGTAGCCAGACATCGGACGCAGGCACACCGGCGGCGACGTATTCATCCACCAGCTTTTGTGCGTAGTCTTCCTGGCTGAACCCGTTGAACGGCATCTCGACCGAGGGGGTCTTCAGTTCCGGCGTGAACCGCGCCCCCAGGTTGCGGAACAAGTCGATGGATTCCGCATGGGTCATCAGCATCGCGGGTTCTGCCGCGTAAAGGTCTGTGCGCCAATCAGCCGTGCCCCCAAGATAGGCCTCAACGGTTGTAGCGGACCCGTCTGCTGCGTCCATCTTTGGCGTCAGCGTGCGGTACTCGTCCAGCGTGATTTCGGATGTGCGGCACTCGGCGGTGGCGCTAGTATCACCATTTGCGGGCGTGAACGGCGTTGTGCAGGTCGAGGCCAGTGGCGTGGCAAGGATGTTCGTCGTCGTGTGCAGGTCGTTTTGCGCGTGGCGGCAGACCAGTTCCAGATCGGCGGTGAACGTCACATCGCATTCCAGAATGCCCGCACCCATCAGGGCTGCGGCGCGGTTGGACTCAACCGTATGCTCTGGGAACTGCATCGGCGCGCCACGGTGGCCGATTGAAAATAGGGACTTCGAAGCCTCCTGATCCTGACAGGAAAGCAACTGATCCTTCAGCGGTCCGTCTTCCATCCGGTCGATCAGATAGAACGGCCGCGGGCCATATTCGACCCGGTCGGGCGTTTGTGCGACGGCAGGTGCAACGGCAAGCGTCGCCGTCGTAAGTGCGATGATACGAAACATGATAATCCCCTTTGGTGCTCATGTTCCTTCAGGGTGATCGGACCGCGTAACTATTCGATAACGAATACTTCAAAGATTCATGACGTTGAGAGGCAACGAGGCCGGCCTTGACCGTCCGTCGGCTGCGCCAAGGCAGGCGCGGACCGATAGACAGCGTGGTCGTAAGGGCGCATTTTGTGCCTTGGGGAGAGTTTACGTCATGATGTTGTGACGTTCACACAATACGCGTTTCACAAAACAGGCAGAAAACGGGCGCAATGATGGAACGCATGACGCTACTTTATCACATCACCCTGCGATTTCTGACAGGTTCACCAGAGGCTTTATGTTCACGTGCTTGGCGGCACAAACACCAGCATTCAGCACGATTTCTGATTTGGCTGGTGGGCGAAAAACACTGCCAGGAAAGCCATGTGTGGTGGCGCGAGCGGATCTGACATTGGAGGTACGCAAGCGGCGACGATCACCCGCCGTACTTTTCCAAAAACGCCTCCGCCGTCAGTGCACGAAAATCGTCCAACGCTCCACGCAACGCCGCATGGTCCCATTCCCACCACGCCAGCGCGATCAAGCGGTCCGCGATGTCACGTGGCTGGCGCAACCGTAGGGGTTTGGCAGGCGTGCCCGCGACGAGTGTGTAGGGATCGACGTCCTTTGTGACCACCGCGCCCGAAGCCACGACTGCACCGTCGCCCAGCGTCACCTCTGGCTTGACCATCGCACCCGCACCGATCCATGTGTCATGCCCGATGTGGGCGAGGCGCGAATGGCGGTGTTCAAAAAACGCCTCATCCCGGGTCGTGTCTTCCCAGTAATCTGCCGAACGGTAGAGGAAATGATGGCAGGACGCGGTGTGCAATGGATGGTCCGTCGCGCCGATCCGGCTGAAGGCAGCGATGTTGGCGAATTTCCCAATCCGCGCGTTGGCTATGTCAGCGTAGCGGTCGCAATAAGAGTAATCCCCGAAGGTCGCGTTGTTCAATCGACTGCCAAGCCCGATTTCAACATAAGCGCCAAAGGTGCTGTCGGTGATCTCGCAATCGGGGTGAATGAAAGGCTCAGTCGCGCTCAGTCTTGGCATGGTCAAAATTCTCTTTCTTCGCCGGAAAACAGAAAGAACTTACCTGTCTCGGCGAGGGTCAGCCCCGCGGAAATATTTAGGATGCCAGCCGCGACCACCGCGGGGTCTTCGTCAGCGTCCTTCCCACCCATATCCGTGCGCACCCAACCGGGATCAATCAGCACAACAGGAATTTCGTCGGGTTCCAGCATTGTCGCAAGGCCTTGCATCGCCTTGTTCAGCGCGGCCTTTGAGGCGCGATAAGCAATTTGTGTCGGTTTGCGATAGCCCATCCACGCCATCTGGGACGATACGGTCAGGATCTTCGGTTCACGGCTTTCGCGCAAGCGCGGCAGGACCGCTTGGGCCACGGCCAATGGGGCCATGGTGTTGACCGTCAGGGTTTGGGCAAATCCGTCCCAATCCATGTTGAGCGGTGTTTGCTGATCCGCATCCGGCCCGATGACGCCCGCATTATTGATCAAAACATCAAACGGCGGGATGTCTGCCAACTGCGCGGCAATGCTGGACGGATCGTCGAGGACCAGCGGCACAGTCTCATCCCGCCCATCTCGCGTTGTGCCGATGACGGTATGTCCGCGCGCGCGGGCCTTTGCCGCCAGTGCAGCCCCGATGCCTCGGTTCACACCCGTAATCAGAAAGGTCGTCATCCGTCCTTGGACCCAATCAGTTTGCCGCGCAGCCAGCCGGACAACCAATCCATCAGCATGACCATGATGACGATCAGGACGATATAGTAAGCGACCTCTTCCCAGTCCTTTTGGGTCTGGATCGCCTGCGTCAACATCAGGCCGATGCCACCGCCCGTAATTGCCCCGATAATCGTTGCGGAGCGGGTGTTGGATTCAAGGAAGTAGAGGACCTGTGCCAGCAGGACGGGAACGACTTGGGGGATCACACCGAACCGATACCGCTGCAACGGTTTCGCGCCCGTGGATGTCACACCCTCAATCTGTTTGTCGTCCACGTTTTCAAGCGCCTCAGAAAACGTCTTGCCGAATGTTCCCGTGTCAGTGATCAAAATTGCCAAGGCCCCTGTCAACGGCCCCGGTCCGAACGCCCGGGCCAGCACCACCGTCCAGATCAACGCATCCACCCCGCGCACGAAGTCGAACAGACGACGGGTGGCTGCGCGCAACAGAAGGATCGGGCTGAACCGTTTAGCGGCCATGAAGGCCAATGGCAGCGCGATCATCGCGGCGCCCATCGTGCCAAGGAACGCCATGAGGATCGTCTCTCCGATGGCCCATGCCACATCCTTGTGACGCCACATCTTGTTGTTCCAAAAGTCTGACGCGGCGCCACTGATGTTACTACGGTCTGGGTCAATCTGAGCACCAAACAAGATCTGCCCCAGACCGACCCCGTGATAGGGGCTGTCGAGCGTGAACCAGAACAGCTCCCATCCCGCAAAGTAATTGAAGACCTCGGTTCTTGACCCAGTAAGGGTGATCCGACCCTCAGGCGTTGTAATCGCAACACGGCGGTCAGAGGCGTTGATCCAATCCGGCAGGTCAGCGGGCAAATTGGTGGTCACAGTGCGGCCTTCCGCCTGCGCCTCGATCAGACCGAAGCCCGGAATGTCCACCTCCGTTCGGTTGTCCGGCAGAAAACGCACGAACGTATCGCCCCCCAGATCGACGGTAATGACATCGGTTCCCGTGACCCAGTCAGGCCGTTCGCCTTCGGGGTATTCACCTTTCCGCTCTCCTTCAACGGCATAGACAATCTCGCCGCTGCGATTGTTGCGCGTGACGTGGACCTTGTGGGACCATGTGTCCGACGTCAGCGTGCGGGCATTGTCCATGTTCGCGCGCTGGACCAAGCCCGGCACATCGAACGCAAAGAAGATGTAGGTGAAGTAAACCAGGATCAGGGCAGGAACACCAAAGGCAAACAGGCGCTTGCGGCGAAACAGCCCGTCCGCATGTGTCTTGGCGGCTTGAACATCGACAGCGGTCATTGGGCCTGCCCTTCTGTCAAACGGTTTCGATAACGGCTCGAGACCTGATCGAAGAATACGATCGTGCCGAACAGGAGGACAAAAATCGCCGCGGCCTCATCAAATCGGCCCGGCCCCCACGCCATCGCGTTGCGCAGCTCGTATCCAAGGCCGCCGGCCCCCACGAAACCCAGAATGGCCGAGGCGCGAATATTGATTTCAAACCGAAGCAGTGTGTAGCTGACATAGTTCGGCGCGACCTGTGGCATCACGCCCAACATCATCCGCTGCGACCAGGTGGCTCCGGTTGAGGCGAGGCCCTCGACGGGTTTGAGGTCGGCATTCTCCGCCACTTCAGAGAACATCTTGGCCAGCGCACCAGCGGTGTGCAGCGCGATTGCGATCATTGCAGGCACAGGACCACCGCCCAGGATAAAGATCAAAACCAGCGCGATCACGATTTCGGGGATCGCACGTAAAATATCGGAAAATCGGCGAAACAGCGGGATCAGACGCGGCCATTTCGCCAGGCCACGTGTGCCCAGCAGCGACAGGATAAGGCCACCAGCAGCACCAATGATTGTCGATACGGCTGCAATGTTGATCGTTTCAACGAGGGCCGGGAAGAACTTGGCAATCAGGGCTGGCAGTTCTGCGCGTTTCTCCCACGCTTCGGCAAGAACCTCTCCGGGGTAGTCGCCGATTTGATGCAAGCCTTCCCAGAACCCGCCTGCATTGCGCTCATCGGCAATGTTGAATCCGGACACCATCAGAACGACGAAGATCAACAGCGCCAAACCACTGTAGAGCCGGCGTCGCGCGACCTGCGCCATGTAGGTTTCGCGAATGTCGCCAATGTGTGGCGCACCAGCTGTGCCTGCTACCGTCATGTTGTCCCCGCACAAAAATTCCGGCCGCCCTCATGATGAAGGCGACCGGTGTCGTCATGGAAATATCTTAGTTGCCGATCACTGACTGACGGGCCGCAACGATGCTTTCGTAGGTCTCGTGGGTGACCGGCACAAAGCCCAGCGTATCACCGGCGGCGACACCATAGGCACAGTCCTGATCGCGCTCGTACAGGTTGTCGACCAGCTCGGTCATCGTCGCTTTGACGTCCTCGGGCAAGTCAGAGCGCAGAACGACAGGGCCTTCGGGGATCACGTTGGAGATCCAGATCTGCCGCAGGTCGTTCATATCGACCAGGCCTGCGTCAACCGCACGGCGCAGCGCGCCGGAGTTGTAGCCGTCTTCCCATTCGCCCTGAGCGTCCGCCCAGGTCACGCCAGCGTCGATGTCGCCATTAGCAACGGCGATGATTGTCTGCTCGTGACCGCCGGTGAACTTCACCTCACCGAAATAGTCGCCCGACTCCATCGTAGCACCCGTCGTCTGCGGAATTTCGATGGACGGGATAAGGTAGCCGGAGGTGGAGTTCGGGTCGCCGAAACCAAAGACCTTGCCTTGTACGTCTTCGAGGCTTTCGATGTCGCTGTCGACGCGGGCAAAGCCGATGGAGTGATAACCGATGGAGCCATCGAGGTTCTGCTTGACCAAAACGGGCTCAACGGCCTCCGGGTCTTGCAGGTATGTGGCCGCATAGGACGATGCGCCAAGCCAAGCCATATCGATGGTGCCGCCCAGCAGACCCTGAATAACGCCGTTATAGTCAGCAGGCGCGAACAGCTTGGTTTCAACGCCAAGGGCTTCGGTCGTGTATTCCTGCATGCAGGCGTAGTTGTTCATACGGTCTTGGGCGTTCTCACCGCCCAGGATTCCGATACGGAATTCGGTGATCTCGTGACCGTCTGCGATTGCAGGAGTGGCCAGGGCCGTGGTTGCCAGTGCGGCAGCGATAAACTTCTTCATCAGTGTCTCCGTGGATGAAAGATGCGCCCGACGGGCGCGGTTTGACTGGCTCAGACGTAGGCTTCGGCTTCGCGAACCTCTGGTCTGTCCAGCGTTTCGGGTCGATCGAGTGTTTCGATTTCCGTAGATGTGGCGGCTTCGGAAAAATCCGCGCCAGCCCCATAGATGTCGCGTGCGACACCTGTGGTCAGTTGTGCAGGCGTGCCGTCAAACACGATCCGGCCATCGCGCATGCCAATGACGCGATCACAGTAGCGGCGCGCGGTATCCAGGGTGTGCAAGTTGGCGATAACCATGCGACCGTCTTCTTCATGGATGTCGCGCAGGGATTGCATCACCACTTGCGCATTCATCGGGTCGAGCGAGGCGATTGGTTCGTCCGCCAGAATAATCGCCGGATCCTGCATCAAGGCCCGCGCAATCGCGACACGTTGTTGTTGGCCACCTGACAGGGCCTCGGCCCGTTTGGGCGCCTGTTCGGCGATGCCAAGACGGTCCAGAATGTCGATAGCTTTGTGGATGTCGGACTGCGGGTACAGGTTGAACATTGTCGCCAATGTTGAGCGGCGGTTCAGCGT
>JBCBCS010000009.1:0-33415 GCA_038530475.1 Pseudomonadota bacterium | reverse complement strand
CGAGTTCGACTATGCCTGGAACTTGCAGATTGACCCGACGGTCCTCAGCGACATGGAAAGCGCGGGCCTCGGCACGGTTGTGACCGCATTCGGCACCTCTGTGGAACGTCTACACCTCAACCAGACCAACCCTGATCCGGCCTTGGGCGATGCACGCTCCACCCGTGAAGGCGGCGCGCATCCGTTCCTGACCGATCCGGTTGTGGGTCAGGCCCTGAGCATGGCCATCGACCGTCAGCTTCTGGTGGATATCGGCTACGGCGCTGGCGGCCAGCCGACCTGTAACGTGCTGCCCGCACCTGAGGTCTATGCCTCCACTGCCAACGATGGCTGCCTTGTTCAGGACATCGCCGGTGCCAATGCCATGCTCGACGAAGCGGGCATCGTAGACACCGACGGCGACGGCGTCCGCGAATATGACGGCACCCCGATGGTTGTGGTCTACCAGACCTCCACCAACGCTGTGCGTCAGGACACGCAGGCCCTCGTGAAGCAGTGGTGGAGCGAGATCGGCGTTGAAACGGAGCTGCGCAATATCGACGCGTCGGTCTTCTTCGGCGGCGACCCGGCCAGCCCGGACACGTTCCAGAAGTTCTATGCAGACATCGAGATGTACACCAACAACTTCGCTGGTGTGGACCCCGAAGCCTACATGGCCAACTGGAAGTGTGACGATGTGCCGAGCCCGGAAAGCCAGTGGCAAGGTGCCAACATCCAGCGCTTCTGCTCGGAAGAGTATGACGCCCTGATCGACCAGCTGGCCACCACCGCCGGCATCGAGGCCCGCGCTGAGATCGTCAAGCAGATGAACGACATGCTCATGCAGAGCTATTCGATCATCCCGCTGATCCACCGCGGTGGCGTCTCCGCACATGCCAACGATCTTGGCGGCATCCTGATCTCTGACTGGGATTCCGAGCTGTGGAACATCAAGGACTGGTACCGCACTGGTAACTAAGCCTTCGTGGTCCAAGGGGTGGGCGCCGCGTTGCGCCCACCCTTTTTGATGCAGGAGTGTCGATGCCCCTTCGCCCAATCGCTCTGATTGCCGCCCTCGCCCCGCTTCAGGCGGCGGCGTTTGGTGACATGGATTGCGTGGTGACAGAAGCTTGCAATGGCGCCACCTGCACAGACACCACTGATTTTTACGAAGTGACCTTCGATTGGGCCGCTGAGACCGCGACGATCCTGCGCTCGGACCAGGTCGCAACCCTCACCATGCGCCCTGCTCCGCCGATCTCGGATGGGGATGATATCTCAGCCGCGCTTGAGTACAGCCGCGATGCCGCCCATGGCATCACTTTCTTTCGGGTCGAGGCCAGCGCCGGTGACATCACCGCCCTGATGCTCGAAAGCGGCCCCGCCCCGATATCGAGCCTCGCCGTCTGTGAAAGGAAGCAGGCGATATGAGGTGCGGCGTTACCTCTTTCGTACCCCTTCTGGGGGCCGCCTTCATGCTGATTGTCCCCACCGGCGCAGCCACGCAGAACCGCGACTGCACCTTGGTTGAGCTGTGTTCGCAAGCAAGCTGTGAACAAAGCGACCTTGATGTGCAGATCGAAGGTACCTTGGGGTCTGACACCATCACTCTCCTGAAAGACGGAAACGTGCTTACCTTCAGTCGACCCAACGTCCCAAACGCCGACGATGCTGTTCCGGAGGGCGCGGTCCTTTACGACACGACAGAGGACGGTTACCGCTTAACCGCTATCGCCTTTCCGACACAAGACGATCTGGATGTCTTCGTCTTCGCGATGAGCCCGAAGATCACCCCGGAGCGGGGCACCGTAGAGTGCCTCAGTCTGAACTGAGCCTGATGGAGACCTGACGTGCTGACTTACACCATCAGACGATTGTTCATCGCGATCCCGACGCTGCTGTTCATCTCGTTGATCATCTTCCTGTTGCTGGACCTCGCCCCCGGTGATCCCACAGCACAGCTGCCGCTGACGATCCCGCCCGATGTGCGGGAACAGATCCGTCAGTCTCTGGGTCTGGGTGAGCCTGTGCATATTCGCTACCTGCTTTGGCTCAAGCAGATGGTCTGGACCGAACCGTTGTTCTACCTGAGCGAGGCAACAGGCTGGTTCGCCCCGCCCGACAGCCCGCGCCTGATCTCGTGGCAGACCCGCGCGCCGGTGATGGACACGATTTTCGAACGCCTGCCCCAGACCCTCAAGGTCGTGGGCCTCGCTTACCTCGTGGGTGTTCTGATCGCTCTGCCCATCGGCATCATCTCAGCCTATCGGCAATATTCGGTCTTCGATCAGGCCGGCACATTCGTGTCGATGATCGGCTTTTCCATCCCACCGTTCTTTTCCGGCGTACTGATGATTATCCTGTTCTCCGTGATGATGCCGCGCGACAGCTTCTGGTGGTTCCCATCGATCTACGACACCACGCTGGTGGTCGACAGCTGGGCCAATTTCGGCGCGCAAGTACGCCAGATGGTGCTGCCTGTCATGGTGCTGGCGCTGCAAACGACGGCGCAGATCAGCCGCTTCATGCGGGCCTCCATGCTCGACAACCTCAACCAGGATTACGTCCGCACCGCCCGCGCCAAGGGCATGTCCGAAAGCTCCGTGGTTCTGCGCCACGTGCTGCGCAATTCGATGATCCCGGTGGTGACCGTGATCGCGCTCGGCATCCCATCGATCTTTGGCGGCGCCATCATCACCGAACAGATCTTCAAGGTGAACGGGATCGGGCAGTTTCTCATTGTGTCCATTCAGGCCAGCGATGTGCCGTCCGTGCAGACGCTGACGTTTATCTTCGCGGTGCTCATCGTGCTCTTCAACTTGCTTGCCGACATTCTCTACGGCATCCTCGACCCAAGGATCCGCTATGACTGATCGTCCCGATGACCTCACACCGGCCACAGCCTCCGCCGCAGCCCCGACGGAGGCTGTGCATTCCAACGATCCCCGCGCCTCTGCACCGCCGCGCAGCCAGTGGTGGGACGTGTGGGACCAGTTCAAGTCGCACAAGGGCGCGCTGTTCGGCGCGGGCTTCTTCATCCTGATGATCCTCGCCGTTTATCTAGGCCCGTATCTCTGGAGCATCGACCCCACCTACATTGACGTCCGCGCCCGCAATCAGGGCCCAACCTGGGCGCATCCCTTCGGCACCGACCAGCTGGGTCGCGACATGCTGGCGCGGATGATGGCAGGCGGCCAGACGTCCATTTCGGTGGGCCTGACGGCCATGGCCCTGGCACTGTTCCTCGGCACGCTTGTCGGCGTCACCGCTGGCTATTTCCGCAAGATGGACGGCATCCTGATGCGGCTGACGGACCTGTTCCTCGCCCTGCCCCTGTTGCCGCTTCTGCTGGTGATGGTGATGCTGTTCCGGCAGCCCCTGTCGGCCTCGTTCGGACCGGAAACCGGTATCTTCATCCTGATCGTGGTCGCCATCGGCATCACCTCCTGGATGCCCACAGCCCGGATCGTCCGCGGCGACGTGCTGGCACTGAAAGAACGGGAATTCGTGACCGCCGCGCGCTCCATTGGCACCAAACCCCGGCAGATGATCCTCCGCCATATCCTGCCCAACGTGATGTCACCGATCATGGTCTCCGCCACTCTCGGCATCGCGACAGCCATCATCACCGAAAGCGCGCTCAGCTTTCTCGGCCTCGGCTTCCCGCCGGACTTCCCGACCTGGGGCCGCCTTCTGTTTGATGCCACCGACTTCATGCAGCAACACCCCGAACGGGTGCTCTGGCCCGGCCTCGCAATCTCGCTCACCGTGCTCAGCGTGAACTATATGGGCGATGGCTTGCGCGACGCGCTCGATCCGCGGATCCGGGGGCAGTAAGGCACGCCCCGCACCTTTTTGGTTCGGATATCCACCCGTCGGAGGCCTGACGTCTTCCCGAGGCTCGCGTTGAAATCCTGTCGTGATTTCACCCCAAGATTTCGCCTCCGGCCAGCGGAACCATTCGCCCGCGCCTGGTGTTGGGCAGAATGGCATCCCAACGTGATCTCACAAATGGCCCCGTCTGGCGCGGCCTCGCCGCCGTTTCGGCGCCCATGACACTCGGAATTCTCGGCGTGCTCTCCGTTGGGCTCGCCGATGCGTACTTTCTGGGTCAACTGGGCGAGGCGCCACTGGCGGCCGTCGGTTACATCTACCCGGTCACGACCGCCATCACCTCCCTCTCAATCGGACTGTCCGCGGGGGCGAACGCCGCCATTTCCCAGGCCATTGGACGTGATGAGGGAAAACAATCCGAACAGCGCCTCGCGCTCCATGCCGTCGTTCTCGGCCTTATTCTGGGAACCCTCGTCGCCACGATTTTCTACCTGACCTCTGAGCCGCTCTTCCGCCTGATCGGTGCGGGAGATGAGGTCATGGTCGAGATCCGCAAATACATTCCCTACTGGACGCTGAGCTTCCCTGTTTTGGTCGTGATGATGCTCAGCCAGGCCACGTTCCGCGCCCATGGCGACGGAGCGACGGCGGCCATTGTCATGGTGGCATCAGCCGTCATCAATATCGCTCTGACCCCTCTGTTCATCTACGGCACCGGTCCCGCGCCCGAGCTCGGCACTGGCGGCGCAGCGCTTGCGACGCTCATCGCGCGCATCCTTGGCATGGCGGCGGCGCTCTACTGGGCGCTGCACACCCGCCGCCTGTGGTGGTGCGGCAATCCCTTCAAAGGCATCGCCGGATCGATCCGCAAGGTCGTCAATGTCGGCGGTCCCGCAGCTCTATCGAACGCCATCAATCCCGCTGGCATGGCAGCTGTCACCGCAGCCGTGGCCACATTGGGCGAAGCATCTGTCGCCGGCTTTGGGGCGGCGACCCGCGTACAGTCTTTGGTGATCGTGCCCATGCTCGCGCTCTCGGCCGGCATCGGTCCAGTCGTTGGACAAAACTGGGGCGCCGACAAAAAGGACCGCGCTGCACGTGGACTTCAGTGGGCGCTCGGTTTTTGTTTTGCCTATGGCGTCTGTGTCGGCACGGCTCTTCTGTTCTTCGCAACACCAATCGCCGCTCTGATCGCGGGAGAGGCCGGCTCTGCGACCGAACAAGCCGCCCTCTACCTGCGCATCGTTGGATTGTCGCTCTGTGGATACGGCTTTGTCGTAGTCACCAATGCCGCAATGAATGCCCGCGACAAGGCGCTCTGGTCGATGTCCCTCTCACTCGGGCGCATCTTTATCGTCTACCTGCCATTCGCTTGGCTGGGGGTCTGGCTCTCTGGGTATATGGGGGTCCTCTTGGCCGCAGTTGCCGCCAACGTTCTGGGGGCCCTTGCCGCGGTGTGGATGGCCTCCCGAACCGGACTTTTCAACATCGAAGGACTGCGCAACCTCAAGCCTGCAACGACCTGACGTCTTTGGTTCCGAAATACTCCCGCCGGAGGCACCAGACCGCCGCGCAGCGGCCCCGGTCGGATTTGCGAAGCAAATTCGAACCCTTCTCAGTCCAGCGCCTTACGGATTTGACGTACCATCACCCAGACAAGAAAGATCACCACCGGCGTCAGCAATGCCTTGAGCGCGGTCGCGCTCAGCGACAGCTCTTCGGCAAACGGCAACGCCATATTCGCTGCTAGGTTCACCGCGTAGTAGCTGATTGCCACAATCGACAGACCCTCAACAGTCTTCTGCAGCCGCAATTGCAAATCTGCGCGGCGGTCCATGCTTTCCAGCAATGCCTTATTCTCGGCAGATCGCTCGACATCCACCCGCGTTCTCAACAAATCCGACGACCGGATCGCACGGCTCGACATTGCCTCCAACCGCTCTTTGGTTGAGGCCACCGTCCGCATCGCCGGATCGAACCGCCGCATCATGAATTCCGCAAAAGTCTGCCGCCCTCCGAACCGTTCTTCGCGCAGCACCGCGATCCGTTGGTTCACAATCTTCTCATAGGCCGACGTCGCCCCGAACCGGAATGTGGTTTGCGCCGTCAACGCCTCAAGCTCACCCGAAATCGTCAAAAGCGCGCTCAAGGTCGTTTCGGTCTCATCGGGCGCGCCTGAAAGAGCATCCGTAAGCGCTGACAGACGTCCATCGAGATCCCGCAGCGGTGCCGTCAGCGACCGCGCGCGAGAAAATCCAAGCATCGCCATCGCCTTATAGGTTTCGATCTCGCACAACCGTTGGACGATCCGGCCCACCCGCCGCTCCCCGGTCTCAGGGCGAGCAAACACCGCGAACCGCATATGCCCGTGCTGATCAATCCGGAAATCCCCCGCGATCACGGCTTCATCGTCGATCACCCGGCTGACCGCGACGCTTTCGGGCACGAACCAATCGGCCACTTTTTCGCTGATCGTTTCATCACCATTGCGATGTTCGACACGGATCAGGGCCGATGTGATCCGCGTGCCCGGCGCCGTAGCCAGCCAATCCTGTGGGAAGACATCAAAGGTCGCGCCTTCAAACGCTGCCTCAGCCACCCCGTCCCGAAAGATCGTGTAGGTCACAAACTCCGTATGACTTTCCCATTTCAGCAGATGCTTACCCAGCTGCCCGAAATAATGCGTCGCGCCCTCTTCCGGATGGGGGGCTGCGTAGTGATCGAGCAGAGCCTTGAGATGCGCTACGTCTGCCGCCCGATCCCGCGACGCGGCATTCTCGGCCGGTTTAATGGCAAGGTAGGCCGCCCGGCACGGCGCCTCCAGCGTCGGGAAGGGCCGCGCATGCAGCTCATTGGCGAGCGCATAGCGCAGCGGGTGGTCCTGAATAGGGCTCATGGCGGGATCCTTCACCAGTCCCCGCGATACCTATCCGAATATCCCCCTCAGTCCAGTGGAAAATTCCCGCAAATCCAATTGGTTAGCGGCACACATACGTATACCGCGGGTCGTTTCGGCCAAAACTTCGCTGTGTGAAAGACACCGCCGTTATGCGGAAGGCTCTGAAACCACCCCAACAATCGCCATCGCATCGCCGCGTCTAACCTCACATTGGCCCCGAGCGACGTGGGTACAAGCGAATGGATGCCGGACCCGGGTCTGACCTGCGTTCTGTGCCAAAAATCTGGAACTCCGGCCCGCCCCGCGTTAGGCGACACCATGACCACAATCCTCTTTAACAAACCCTTCGGTGTGTTGTCGCAATTCACCGACGCCAAATCCCCGACGGAGCGCCGGACCCTGTCAGGTTTTAATCTGCCCAAGGGCGTCTATCCCGCAGGCCGTCTGGATCGGGACTCCGAAGGGCTGTTGGTGCTGACTGACGACGGTAGGCTTCAGGCGAAACTCTCTAGCCCGAAGTACAAGACCCCAAAGGTTTATTTGGTGCAGGTCGAAGGCGACCCCTCTGATGTGGATCTGGCACCCCTTCGCACCGGCCTCACGCTCAAGGACGGACCGACGCGCCAAGCGAATGCCCGCCTCATCGACCCGCCCAACCTCTGGCAACGCGACCCCCCGGTGCGTTTTCGCAAATCCGTGCCCGACCGGTGGATCGAAGTCACGATCACCGAAGGCCGCAACCGGCAGGTGCGGCGCATGTGTGCGGCTGTCGGATTCCCATGTTTGCGGCTTGTGCGGTGGTCTGTCGGTGTATGGTCGTTGGACGAGATCGGTCAGGGACGCTGGCGCCGAATCTGACGAAGATCAGCCGCGGCATTCATAGCAATATCCTCCTAGTCTCGTCTTTCCGAGAACCTCGAAATAAGGCGCGTTCGCGGGCTTTGGCCTCTTATTCGCCCTAAAGCTCCTTGATTGTTTCCGCTCGGGGAACAATCGGACCGATAATCTGCCTTCACGGGAGGGTCTTCGCTCTATATGGTTTATGGTGGGTTAATTATTCAAACACGGGAAAGGTAGTTCTTATGAAGGCAGTTCTTTTATCTGCGGCAATTGCAGCCTCGGCATCTTTTGCGTCCGCAGCAACAGTGGATTTCGAGTCCGCACCAAACTCAGGTTCCAACCCGATCTTTGGTGTTGATGGATTTGATTTTGACTTCACCGCCTCCGGATGGTTCATCGGTGACCCTTCCGTCTTTTTCTATCCGGGCACGACCAACGGCACCAACATTCTTGCACTTGGCGGTGATCGGAATGGTCAGAACGCAAATGTCGTGATGACGAAGTCCGGTGGCGGCGCGTTCGATCTTGGTACACTGGATGCGGCAGGGTTCGCTGACGGTACGACCAACATGATCAACGTAGTGGGTGCACTCTTCGGGGGCGGATCTGTTTCTCAGGTTTTGAGTGTCGGCGACTCCTTTACATCTTACATGCTCACGGGGTTCGAAGACGTGGTGAGCGTAACGTTCGAGTCGCAGAACTCCGGCTTCTATAACACGGGCTCGGCAGCAGGCTTTGCTTTGGATAATCTTGACACTACGCCCGGTGTTTCTGTGGTTCCGCTGCCTGGTGCATTGCCGCTTCTGTTGATCGGTCTGGGCGGTCTGGGTGTCGCAGCGCGTCGCAGGTCAGCGCCAGTCTAGCGCAGAAGCACTACGAATTCATAAGCGGCTCCGTCCAGTTGGACGGAGCCGCTTTTTTTGGGGTGACAACTTTTGTCGTCGCTTTTTGGGATCAATCGATCTTTGCGAGCAAGGCGTCCAGCGACGCTTTCGCATCGCCATAGAACATCCGCGTGTTGTCCTTGAAGAACAGCGGGTTCTCGATCCCGGAATAGCCGGTGCCCTGCCCGCGCTTGGACACGAAGACCTGCTTGGATTTCCAGCATTCCAGAACCGGCATCCCCGCGATGGGGGAGTTCGGATCGTCCTGTGCCGCCGGGTTCACGATGTCGTTGGACCCGATCACGATAGAGACGTCCGTTTCTGGGAAGTCCTCGTTGATCTCATCCATTTCCAGCACAATGTCGTAGGGCACCTTGGCTTCGGCCAGAAGCACGTTCATGTGCCCCGGCAGACGGCCCGCGACCGGGTGGATCGCAAAGCGCACCGTTTTGCCCTTGGCGCGCAAACGGCGCGTTAGTTCGGCCACGTTCTGCTGGGCCTGCGCCACCGCCATGCCGTAGCCCGGGATGATAATGATGCTGTCGGCCTCCTCAAGCGCTTGGGCCACACCGTCCGCGTCAATGGCGACCTGTTCACCCTCAACGGCCATCTGCTCCCCCGCTGGGCCGCCGAAGCCGCCCAGGATGACGCTGACGAAGGACCGGTTCATGGCCTTGCACATGATGTAGGACAGGATCGCACCGGAGGAGCCCACAAGCGCGCCCACAACAATCAGAAGGTCATTGCCAAGCGAGAACCCGATCGCTGCCGCCGCCCAGCCGGAATAGCTGTTCAGCATGGACACCACGACCGGCATGTCCGCGCCGCCGATGCCCATGATCAGATGATAGCCGATGAACAGGCCTGCGATGGTGAGCAGGACCAGCGCCCAGGAGCCAGAGCCGCTGAGATACATGATCAGCAGGATCACCGACAACGCCGCAGCGCCAGCGTTCAGAAAATGCCCACCGGGCAGCTTCTTGGCGCCGGTATCAACCTCGAAGGGCAGCATGGAGGACGAGCCTGCCAGCTTCGCATAGGCGATGACGGAGCCGGTGAAGGTCACTGCACCGATCCAGATGCCAAGCACCAGCTCGACCCGCAGGATACCGATCTCAACACCAGACTTCTTGGCGATGAGCTGGCCAAAGGCCGACAGTCCGTCATAGATCTCTTTCGGCAGACCGATGGCGGTGATGCCGTCTTCGCCAACAGCGCCCATCACAAGGCCCTCAGCCTCATAAATGCCGTTGATGTAGTTGATCATCAGATCGGCGTTGAAGCCCACGAAGACCGCCGCGAGGCCCACCAGAGAGTGCATGATGGCGACCAATTCCGGCATCTGGGTCATCTCGACCCGCGTGGCGAGCTGATAGCCCACCGCCGCACCGCCCGCGATCAGCACGAGCGAGGCGAGCCACAGGCCAGAGCCCGGCCCGAACAGCGTCGCCAGAACGGCGATGGCCATGCCGACGATGCCATACCAGACGGCCCGTTTGGCACTTTCCTGCCCGGACAGGCCGCCCAAAGACAAGATGAAGAGGATAGCTGCGACCACATAGGCCGCGATGGTGAATGCGTTTTCCATAAGTCCCTGCCCCGCTTACGATTTCTGGAACATGGCGAGCATGCGCCGTGTCACGAGGAAGCCACCGAAGATGTTGACGGCGGCCATGAAGATGCCTAGCGCAGCAAGGATCGTGATCAGCCAACTGGTCGATCCGATCTGGATCAGAGCGCCCAGAATGATGATCGACGAGATCGCGTTGGTCACGGCCATCAGCGGCGTGTGCAACGAGTGAGCGACGTTCCAGATCACCTGGAAACCGATGAAGACGCTGAGCACGAAGACGATGAAGTGCTGCATGAAGCTAGCCGGCATGCCGGGGATCATGCCGACACCGAGGACCAGCGCGGCCCCAACAGCAAGCAACGTCACCTGATTGCGGGTTTGCGCCTGGAAGGCCGCGGCCTCGGCCGCCTTCTTTTCTTCTGCCGTTGGCTCAGGCGTCGTGTTCTTGTTCTTCTGTTGCGCAATCGCGTTCACCTTTGGCGGTGGCGGCGGGAAGGTCACGTCCTTGGCGTGCGCGATGGTTGCCCCCCGGATCACGTCGTCTTCCATGTTGTGGTCGACCACACCGTCCTTTTCAGGCGTGAGGTCGGCCATCAGGTGACGGATGTTGGTGGCGTAAAGCGTGGACGACTGCGTGGCCATCCGGCTTGGGAAATCGGTATAGCCGATGATCGTGACGCCGTTGTCCGTCACGACCTTCTCGTCCATCACGGTGCCGTCGGCGTTGCCGCCCTTTTCCGCTGCGAGATCGACGATGACCGAGCCCGGCTTCATCGACTTGATCATGTCGTCCAGCCACAGTTTCGGTGCTTCGCGGTTGGGGATCAGCGCGGTCGTGATGACGATGTCGACATCCGGGGCCAGTTCACGGAATTTGGCCAGCTGAGCCTCGCGGAATTCTGGTGAGGAAACAGAGGCATAGCCGCCGCTCTTCGCGCCATCTTCCTGCTCTTCTTCGAAGTCGAGGTAGACGAATTCAGCACCCATTGATTCAACTTGCTCTGCCACTTCAGGCCGCACATCGAAGGCATAGGTGATCGCACCCAGCGACGTGGAGGTGCCGATGGCCGCGAGGCCAGCGACGCCAGCGCCGATGACCAGCACCTTGGCGGGCGGGACCTTACCGGCGGCGGTGATCTGACCGGTGAAGAAGCGGCCGAAATTGTTGCCAGCCTCAATGACCGCGCGGTAGCCCGCGATATTCGCCATGGAGGACAAAGCGTCCATCTTCTGGGCGCGGCTGATGCGCGGGATCATCTCCATCGCGATGACGGTCGCGCCTTTCTTTGCAGCGGCCTCCATCTTCTTTTCGTCCGCAACCGGCGAGAAGAACGAGATCAGCGTCTGATCCGCACGCAGGCGCTTCATCTCGGCGTCATCAGGGACGCGGACCTTGGCGACGATGTCTGCGGCTTTCCAAAGCGCGGCAGCCGTCTTGACGACCTCAACACCGGCGGCTTTGTAATCCGCGTCCGAAAACCCGGCCCGTTCACCGGCCTTGGTCTCAATCACACATTCGTGGCCGAGCTTCTGCAGTTGCAGGGCCGAATCCGGTGTCATCGCGACCCGGTTTTCCCCCTCAAAAACTTCTTTTGGCGTCCCGATCTTCATCAAGCCCCCCTGTCATTTTCCGCATGCGTTGAGGGTCGTTAGCGTCCGCTGAGGCGATTCACAAGCGAAAGGCAGGTATGCGAAGGTATGCTTGCGCTAACGACACAACATGCCGTTGCGGCACAGAACCAAAGATCAAATCCAACGACGTGTGGCGGCTCGATAGGCCTCAAAATCAGGGCCGAAACTGGCGCTGAGGCGGGACTCTTCGGCTTCAATGAACCGCTTTTGCAGCACCCAGTAGAGCACCGGGACAAGCAGTAATGCTGAAACCGCGCCCCACCGAAGACACAACCCGGCGAGGATCAGCAGATCGCCTAGATAGATCGGGTTCCGGCTGTACCCAAAGATGCCCGTGGTCACCAAGGACGACGCGGTCAGGTGCGGGATCACAGTCGTCCGATGGCGCCTCATCTCAAACACGGCGAGGATCATCAGGCCGAGTCCAGACGCGACCATTATCCCGCCGATCCCTCGCATAATCAGGTTCGGATCAAAACTCCCGGGGGCGTTCGCGGCGGTCAAGGCATAGGCGCAGACCACGCAGATCAGCAACCAGACGGGTGGGATATCGAGCCATCTCATGCCCCGAAGTTGCCGTGGTTGAGGGTATTTTGCAAAACACAAATCGACGCGAGGATCCGGCGCAACGCCTCAATGCTATCCTGCCCCCCGCAACCTTGGAGCGACTTGAAATGCAACAAGTTAACCTCTGATTTACACATTCGCTCAATTGTGTCCAAACCTTGTCAACTCACTGCAATTGCGGCGAATTCTGTAAAATTTGCCCCAAAATGACCGCTGATAAAACCGTTTGTTAAAGCATTTTCCTCAATCTTGCCGGACTGCGCACGTAGCACAGCCAAAAGACTTGGGACCGCTGAATATTGCGGTCCATCAATTTGAGGCAAGACATGGCGATTGGCTATCTGGTTACCCTTGGCGACGGCGTCCTGGATGCGGGCGACGCCATCAGTGCATCCCAGACCAACTTTGATGAAACGACAGCGACCGTCATCGGCACAGGCTCCTGGCGTTGGTCCGGCGTATGGGAAGGCAATGGCCAGACCTACAACAACATCGAAGATACGGGCGTCTTCTATGAGGCTGCGGATGGAAACGTCTATTTCATCCCGGACAATTGGTACACGACAAGCGGCACCGCCGAAGTCGTCACTCATCCCACCTACCCGGCCGATCCGGCAAATGGCACCGTCGACGGCACAGCCGGTGATGATGTCATAGACGCCACCTACACCGACAATTCGAACGAAGGACCGACAACGGGCGGCGACATCATTGATGCGGCTGCTGGCAATGACCGGGTTGAGGCGGGGGATGGCAATGACACCGTTTATGGCGGTGCAGGTGCCGACACGATCCTTGGTCAACGGGGCAACGATACCCTGTTCGGCGGCGTAGATGCCGACCGGGTCTATGGCGGCGGTGGCAGCGACAGTATCGATGGTGGCGATGGGGCGGATGCGCTCTTTGGCGGATCAGCTGCAGACACGATTGCAGGCGGTGATGGCAACGACAGCGTCTTTGGCGGTTCGGGGAATGACAGCCTCGACGGAGGCGAAGGCTCTGACGTTATCGATGGCGGCAGTGGCAACGATACCATCAACGACACAGGCGGCACGCTGAGCGCGGATACGATCTTTGGTCGCGCAGGCGACGACAGCATCAATGCCGGTCAAGGCGATGATGTCGTCAGCGGCGGCTCGGGCTCAGATACCATCGACGGCGGTGCTGGCGTCGACACGATCGAAGGCAATGAAGGTGACGACAGCATCCTTGGCGGCGATGGTGATGACGTCCTGATTGGCGACACAAATGATGTCGCGGTCACAGGCCCGGAATCGCTTAACTGGACGGCCGAAGGCCCCGCCGGGACTGAGCTTAACGGCGCGTTCACTCAGTCCACGGGCGGGATGACCGTTTCTGTTGAGGTGACAAATGACGGCAATGCCGACCGCCTCGAAGTCAGCAATACAGCGCAATACACCGAAACGGGTGAGCCTTTTGCGACAAATTCCGCACTGATCCTGACGGGGGGCGCCGGGCCGACGGCAACGGCCAATTTCACATTCTCTCCGAACCTCGACACAGGCCTCTCTAACGAGGTTGAGAATGTCCAGTTCCGCATCAACGACATCGATACGGCAGGCTGGCAGGACATCATCACCGTCAATGCGTACGACGCCGACGGCAATCCGGTCAGCGTCACGCTGACACCGGCGCAGGTCACCGGGACGGCCAGCGACGACACGGTCTCGGGCAACACGATCACAGCGGGCAACACGTCTGAATCCGCAGCCGACGCCGCGGGCTCCGTGCTGGTCACGATCGCTGGCCCCGTCCATGAGGTTGAAGTGATCTATTCCAACGCAGGCACTGTTGGCCAAGCGCTCTGGATCACGGATGTCCATTTCGACACCACCGCAACCCAAGCAATCGATGAAGGCAACGACACGATCGATGGCGGCGCCGGTAACGACTACATCGAGGGCAATGGCGGTGATGACAGCCTCAACGGCGGCACTGGCAATGATGATGTGTACGGCGGCACTGGCAATGACACGCTGACCGGCGGACCCGGTGACGATAACCTTTACGG
Organism: Pseudomonadota bacterium; assembly: GCA_038530475.1. Classification (GTDB taxonomy): domain Bacteria; phylum Pseudomonadota; class Alphaproteobacteria; order Rhodobacterales; family Rhodobacteraceae; genus Octadecabacter. Next base: position 19,175 of record JBCBCS010000009.1, on the reverse strand, counting down.
CGGCGACGGCAGCGACCGGTTCGCGGTTTCCGATGGCGACGAAAGCGACCTGATCGTCGGCGGCGAAGACACCGATGGCTCCGATGTCGATGTTGTGAGCTTTTCCAACCCTGACAGCGGACAAGGGGTAACAGTCACGGCAACGGGCACAGAAGCGGGCACCTATGATTTTGTCGGCACTGTTGGGTCCGGCAGCTTCTCGGAAATCGAAGAGCTTGAGGGGACAGACGCCGCAGACACGTTCGATATGTCCGCCGACGGCTCTGGCGTCTCCATCGATGCCAATGGCGGCGACGATTCCATCATCGGCGGCGCGGGCGATGACACAATTGAGACCGGCACGGGTGCCGACACTGTCTCTGGCGGCACAGGCGACGACACCATCAACCTCGGCGTCGGTGGGACATCCGGCGATGGCAACTCTGATGTCGTGGTTCTGCAGGATGGTTTCGGCAACGATACGGTGTCTGAGTTCGACGCCCCGACCCCCAATGGCAACGGCACCTTCACTGGCATCGACACGCTCGACGTCACTAACCTCACCGATGCGGGCGGAATTCCGGTCAATACCAACGATGTGGTCGTCAGCGATGACGGATCGGGCAACGCGGTCCTGACTTTCCCCAATGGCGAGACGCTGACGCTCATCGGGATTGATCCGGTGGCCGCGAATGACCCGTTCTATCTAAACGCTATCGGTATCCCGATGCCGGACGGCACCGTTGAAGGCACCGCAGGCGCTGACGTCATCGACGGCAGCTATACCGGCGATCCGGATGGCGATGCCGTAGATGCAGGTGACGCGATCCTGCCGGGCGATAGTGGCGATGATGACCTGATTTACGGCTTTGGCGGCGACGATTCCATCTCGGCCGGTGCGGGCGCGGATGAAGTCTATGGCGGCACGGGCGCCGACACGATTGACGGCGGCAAGGGCAACGACACGCTTTTCGGTGGCGACGATGCCGACACTTTCAGTCTGCAGGATAACTTCGGCACAGACAGCGTCGCTGGCGGCGAAGGCGGGACCGACAATGACACGCTCGACCTTTCGGGGCTGAGCAGCGGCGTAAAGCTCGAATACACCGCAAATGAGGCGGGCGCCGCGTCAAACGGCCCAAACGATGTCAGCTTCTCTGAGATTGAATCAGTCATTCTGACATCCTCGGCGGACAGCTATGACGCTTCGGCAACCACCAGCAGCAACACGGCCTTTGGCGGCGGCGGCAACGACCGCATGCTGGGCGGCAGCGGAGACGACACGCTCTATGGCGGCGACGGGTCTGACGTCATCGCTGGTGGCGCGGGCAATGACACCATCGACACGGATGACGGCGACGGCGCGGCGGACACAGCGTTTGGCGGCGACGGCAACGATGAGATCATCACCGATGGCGGCGACGATATCATTAATGCGGGCGCGGACAACGATACCGTCTATGCTGGTGAAGGGTCCGACTTAATCGAAGGGGGCGCGGGCGACGACACCCAATTCGGCGGTGGCGGTGACGATGTCTTCGTCCTGTCGGACGGCTTCGGCAATGACAGCATCGTCGGTGGCGAAACCGGTGAGACGCTGGGCGATGTCCTTGACGCCTCCTCGGTCACGACTGACATCACGTTGGACCTGTCCGCAGGGGATCCAAACGATCCGGAATCCGGCACGCTGACCTCGGGCGGCGATACGGTCTCCTTCTCCGAGATCGAGTATGTCTTCACTGGGACAGGCAGCGACTCCGTTACCGGCTCCGACGGGGCTGATCAGGTCGCGACCGGAGCAGGCAGCGACACGATCGACCTCGGCGCGGGCGATGACCAGCTTGACCTCGGCGATGGTGGTGGCGGTTCTGACGGGGATGCGGATGTCATCGTTCTGCAGGACGGCTCTGGCAGCGACACGATCCTGAATTTCGACGCCCCGACCCCAAATGGCGACGGCACCTTCACCGGCATCGACACGTTCGACGTCAGCAACCTGCACGACGCGAGCGGATATCGTGTCACCGTTGCAGATGTCACCGTCACCGATGACGGTAGCGGAAATGCCCTGCTGACCTTCCCCAACGGCGAAAGCGTCACGTTGGTCGGCATCTCCCCCATTGATGCAAACGACCCCAACTACCTCAACGCGATTGGCATTCCCTTCCAGGACGGTACGGTCGAAGGCACTGCAGGGGCGGATATCATTGACGGCACCTATACGGGTGATCCGGATGGCGATCTTGTAGATGCGAACGACGCGATCCTCGCGGGTGACACGGGCGACGACGATCTGATCTATGCCTATGGTGGTGACGACACGGTGCGCGGCGGCGCCGGCAACGATGAGATTTACGGCGGCACCGGCGACGACAGCCTGACCGGTGGCGACGGGTTTGACACCGTCTCTGGCGACGCGGGCAATGACACGATCACGGACAGCTTGGGGGGGGCGACGATCTACGGCGGCGATGATGCCGATACGATCAATGCCGGCTACGGCTCAAGCAGCATCGTCGGCGGCGAAGGCGGCAATGATCTGGATACCCTTTCGTTCTCGGATGCCAACGACAGGGTCGACATCACGCTGACCGGGGCCGAGGCAGGCACCTATGCGGACGATGATGGTGATAGCGGCTCCTTCTCTGAGATCGAACGGTTTGAACTGTCATCCGGTGCCGACACCTTCGACGGCTCTGCCGCGACCAGCGGCGACCACACCGTCGAAGGCGGCGCAGGCGATGACACGATCACCGGCGGCGGCGGCAACGACACCCTGTCTGGTGGCGCGGATCAGGACACGTTCATCGTTCAAGGAAGCTTTGGCGATGACACGATCATTGGCGGCCAGACCGGCAACAACTACGACACGCTGGACCTGTCGGGGCTGAGCAACCCGGTCTCGGTCACTTTCACCGGTCCAGGCGCAGGCACCGTCACCGACACGGTCACCGGAGACACCATCGTCTTCTCTGAGATCGAGCAACTGATCCTGACCGATCAGGCTGACGTGGTCGATGCCACCGCCGATGACGGCTACACTTACGTCCAGACCCGGGGTGGCGATGACAGCTATGTCGGATCGGACGGCGATGACATCGTTGACGACGAAATGGGCGTGCCGGATGGTCAGGGCAACGACACCTTCTTCGGTGGCACTGGCAATGATGAGATTTGGGCCGGATCAGACAACGACACGATCTTCGGTGGCACTGGCGCCGACACGCTAAGCGGTCAGGCCGGTGACGACACGATCACCTTCTCGGACGGCGACACGGCCGCTGGCGACAGTGGCGATGACCTCTTCATCCTTGAAGATTTGGGTGAGACGTCGAACGGCACAATCACAATTGACGGCGGGTCTGGTGACGAAACCGACGGCGATACGTTGCAGCTTGGCACGCTTGGCGTCCTGACAAACGACGTCCGCGACACGTTTGTCGACGATGGCACAGGGTCGTTCTCCGGCACGATCACACTGGATGACGGGACGATCCTCAATTTCTCAGAGATTGAAAACATCATCTGCTTCACCCCCGGCACCCGGATCGCGACACCGCATGGACTGCGCGCGATTGAAGACCTTTCGGTCGGTGATTTCGTCGTGACCCGTGATCATGGGCTTCAACCAATCCGCTGGATCGAAAGCCGTACGGTCCCCGGACTTGAACGTTTCGCCCCGGTTCGTATCAGGTCTAACGTCTTGTTGGGTCAGGAGCGGGACATGGTGGTTTCGCCACAGCATCGCGTGCTCTTCCAAGGCTATCAGGCAGAACTTCTGTTCGGCGACAGCGAAGTGCTCGTCGCAGCCAAGCACCTGATTGACGGATTAGACGTGACGCAGGACGACCAGGCTGAAGTCACGTATATTCACATGCTCTTCGACCAGCATGAAATTGTGTTCGCCGAAGGGGCCGCTACAGAAAGCTTCCATCCTGGCGATTTTGGCTTCACGGCCGTGGGCGATGCCGCCCGGGAAGAGCTGTTTGCGATCTTCCCCGAACTCCGCTCAAACCTCGGCGGATACGGCAACACCGCGCGGCGGTGCCTCAAAGCGCATGAGGCGGCCTTGATCAAATCATGGTCCTGAACGCCGGATCGATATGTGATTTCGGCAATTGATCCGAGGCGCGCTTGTCGTCACTGTGCGGGGAGCGAAACACGAACGGGTCATCAGAATGAAAATGCGACCATTTTTTCAGGCAAGTGTCGTCGGTCTGATCCTCACCGGATGCGCCGCCCCCGCGCCGCAATCGTCCCCGCCCCTAGCCGCTGCAACAGCTTTTGCTGTCCCGATGGACCCAGGCGCGATCGGGTGCGGTGACATTGGCAATTCAGCCGCACTAACGGCTGCAACTGAGTGGTCACTCGGGCAAGCGCGAGCCGCGCTTTTGTCGGGGCGCAGTGCAGCAAGTCCCACAGCGTCTGAGATGTCGGGTCAAATCGTCAGCTTCTGCGCCGCCAATCCGGACGCTACGATCCGGGGCGCAACCCTCTAGTCACGTCTGCCTTAGGCAGATTTCAGAACAGGTGTCGCGCCAGCGCCTGACGCCCACGATGTCACAGCCCGGCCAAATGCCTCGAATAACGGGCGTGACACTGGATCTATCCCTGCCTGCCATTCCGGGTGCCATTGCACAGACAGTGTAAAGCCCGGCGCATCCTTGATGAAAATCGCCTCGGGCGTGCCATCTGGGGCGTGACCATCGATCACGATACGCGGCCCTGCTTCGAGAATACCCTGCCCGTGCAGCGAATTGGTCAAAACCTCACGCTTGCCCCACAGCCTGTGGAACGGCCCGTCTTCGCGCAGCGTCACGATATGGCGCATCGCGAATTTCTCTTCCAGCGTGCCGTCCGGCGGCATCCGGTGATTGTCGCGCCCCGGCAAATCCCGAATCTCGGGATGCAGGGTCGATCCCATGGCAACCGCGACTTCCTGAAATCCGCGACAGATGCCGAGGAACGGCTGACCGCGATTCACGCACGCGCGGATCAATGGCAAGGCAATTCCGTCGCGGCCCCGATCAAACGCACCATGGGCTTCGGTCTCAGTATGGCCGTATTCATCTGGATGGACGTTGGGGCGCCCCCCGGTGAACAGAAATCCGTCACAGACTTCAAGAAGGTCATCGACCTGCACCAGAGCCGGATCCGTCGGAATGATCAAAGGCAACGCACCGCAGACTTGCGCCACCGCCGTCGAGTTCATCTCTCCTGCCGCATGGGCAGGATATTCATCGTTTATCAGATAGTGGTTTCCAATGATGCCGATAACCGGACGGGGCATGAGAGAGTTCCTTTCACGCCCTTACCTAACGCCTCCTTGCGCAGGCTAAAACCCTGCATCGCTGCACAGGACCTTTGCATCTGCGGTCGCAGGATGCGCTGGATTAAATCTCCGGCACCAGATTGGCCGCTTCGATGCCAAAAGCAGCGCACACAGCGTCATTGTCCGACGTATCCCCTGTCACCCCCACGGCCCCCAAAACAACACCTTTCGCGTTGCGCACAAGGACGCCGCCGGGAACCGGCACGACCTGACCACCGTAGACGCCGTTGACGGCATTCATGAAATAGCCCTGCGCCTCAGCTCGCGCCATCTGCGCCGAGCCCGCCATACCCAGCATGACCGCCCCGTAAGCCTTGCCATGGGCGATCGCGAAGCGACCGGGTGCGGCCCCGTCTTCGCGCTCGAACGCTTTGACGTGGCCGCCTGAATCCAGAACGACCGCAGACAGCGGTTTCAGGTCCAACTCGCGACCCTTTTGCAGCGCTTTGCGGACCATCGTCCGCGCTTTGTTCAAGGAAATCTCAGCCATCTTCGGCTCCCTTCGTGGTTGCTGACCCGGTCCCGGGGGGGCCGGTCAGTGATTGCGCTGTGCCTTCAGTTCGAGCCTGCGCTGGTGCAGCACCGGCTCGGTGTAGCCCGACGGCTGCTCTCGACCCTTGAACACCAGATCGCAGGCCGCTTGAAACGCGATTCCGTCATAGTCCGGCGCCATTGGCCGATAGGCCGGATCACCGGCATTCTGGCCATCGACAACCGCAGCCATCTTGCGCATCGCAGCCATCACATCGGCCTCGCTGATGACGTCGTGGTGCATCCAGTTGGCCAGGGCCTGGCTTGAGATGCGGCAGGTTGCGCGGTCTTCCATTAGCCCGACATCATTGAGGTCCGGCACCTTAGAGCAGCCGACACCCTGATCGATCCAGCGGACGACATAGCCAAGAATACCTTGCGCGTTGTTCTCAACTTCGCGCTGGATCTGTTCTTTGGTCCAGGCGCGGTAGCTTGCCAGCGGGATATCCAGCAGCGCCTGAACATAGGCGCGTCGCCCGCCTGCGCGAAGCTTTTTCTGAACGGCGAACACATCGATCTTGTGATAATGCAGCGCGTGCAGCGTCGCCGCTGTGGGCGACGGCACCCACGCACAGTTCGCCCCCGCTTTGGGATGTTCGATCTTCTGCTCGATCATGGCGGCCATGGCATCCGGCATCGCCCACATGCCCTTGCCGATCTGGGCCTTGCCACTCAGGCCGCATTCGAGGCCAATATCAACATTCTGGTTCTCATAGGCCGTGATCCATCCCTTACGCTTGATGAAATCCTTGCGGCTGAAGGGGCCTGCTTCCATCGAGGTGTGGATTTCATCACCGGTCCGGTCGAGGAACCCGGTGTTGATGAACGCAACGCGATGCTTGGCGGCGCGAATACATTCCTTGAGGTTGGCCGACGTGCGCCGTTCCTCATCCATGATGCCAATCTTGACGGTGTGTCGCGGCAACCCAAGCACGTCTTCCACATGATCGAAAATCGCATCGGTAAACGCGACCTCGTCCGGGCCGTGCATCTTGGGCTTCACGACGTAGACGGCTCCAGTGACCGAATTCCGCAATCCGTCCGATTTCAGCAAGTCATGCTTAGCAATCAGCACTGTGATCATCGCGTCGAGCAAGCCTTCGTAGATCATTGATCCATCGGACAGAGCAATCGACGGGTTCTGCATCAAATGCCCGACGTTTCGCACCAGCAACAGCGCCCGACCCTTGAGCGTGACCTCACCGCCGTCTGGCGCCGTGTAGGTCCGGTCCTCCTCAAGGCGACGGGTCATCATTTCGCCGCCCTTCTCAAACGACGCTTCCAGATCGCCCTTCATCAGACCCAGCCAGTTGGAATACGCGAGAACCTTGTCCTCGGCATCGACGCAGGCCACCGAATCCTCACAATCCATGATCGCTGAGACGGCTGATTCCAGCCGCACATCCGCCAGCAGAGCCCGGTCTCGGGACCCGATTGGATGCGCACGATCAAAGATAAGTTCAGCGTGCAAGCCATTGTTTTTAAGAACAATTGCGTCAGGTGCGCGGGGATCTCCGCGATAGCCAACGAATTGTTCAGGCATCATCAGAGGGTTGTCATCCACCAGCAGCGCACCGTTCTTGACGACGTAACGCTGCACATCGCCATGCGAGGCACCTTTGATCGGGAAGGTGTCATCCAGAAACACCCGTGTTCGCGCCACAACCCGGGACCCATGACCCCGGTCATAGCCTTTGCCCTCAGGCGCCCGGCCCATCGCATCCGTCCCGTAGAACGCATCATATAGGCTGCCCCAACGGGCATTGGCGGCGTTCAGCGCGAACCGCGCATTGGTGATCGGCACGACAAGCTGAGGACCAGCGACAGTCGCGATTTCGGGGTCCACATTGGCGGTCTCAATCTCAAAATCATCACCTTCAGGGAGCAGATAGCCAGTCTCTTGCAGGAAGTCCTTATAGGCGGCCGCATCGTGGGGACCGTCGCGGTGCGCCTTGTGCCAATCGTCGAGCTGGCTTTGCAGCTCGTCCCGGCGGGCGAGCAATGCGTCATTCTTGGGGCCGAAATCAGTAGCAAGGGTCGCCATGCCGTTCCAGAACGCATCAGCGCTGACATCGGTACCCGGCAGAGCCTGTTCCTCAATGAAAGCTGCCAGCTCAGCGGCCACGTGCAGGCCCGCGCGTTCGACTTGATCCGTCATGTCTGACCCCCTGTGTGCGGATGTATACAGGTGCCGATTTACGTCACGAGTTTCCGATAGGCAACACGCTTAAGAGCTAAATTGGTCCGCCTTACTGACCACTTTTGCGGGCGCGCTTGCACCGCTCAGAGCAATACCGCACCTCATCCCAGACCTTTTCCCACTTCTTGCGCCACGTGAACGGACGCCCGCAGGTGGCACAGGTTTTCTCAGGCAGATTAGATTTTTTGACGTTTTTCGGCATGTTACAGATCGAAGCTCATTTGGCCGTCGGGCTGTGCCTTGGACGATTTGCGCGTACTCGACCGGCGCGGTGCACGATCATTAACGAAACGACCTTGCCGGTCCTTGCGCGACGCATGTTTGGCGATCACCTCGGCGGCTTCTGCGCGGAAATCCTCGCCAGAGCGCACGGCCCAGATGCGCGCCCGCGCCTCTTTCGCAGCCTCTTTCACGTCGACGATCGGCGGCGGATAACGCAAGGACGCGGCCCCGTCCCAAAGCCACGGTTCTTGCAGGTATTCATCCGGCACCGAGGCCAGTTCCGGCACCCAGCGTCGGGTGAAGGCGCCTGTCGGGTCCTGATCGTGGCCCTGTTTTACCGGGTTGTAGATACGCACGGTGTTCATTCCTGTTGTCCCCGATTGCATCTGGGTCTGCGACCAATGGATGCCAGGTTCGTAATCGGTAAACATTCGCGCCAGATGCGGCCCGGACGCGCGCCAGTCAATCCAAAGATGATAGGAGGCGACGGCCATCACCATCGACCGCATTCTGAAGTTCAACCACCCCGTCGCACTGAGCGACCGCATGCAGGCATCCACAAACGGCAGTCCCGTCTCCCCCGCTTCCCACGCAGCGCGCCGGTCAGGTTGGTCTTCTCGCATGTTCTCGTAGGCGGAATGCAGGCAATGTGTTTCGATGCGCGGCTGATCTTCGAGCTTCTGCATGAAGTGATCGCGCCAGGCGAGGCGGGATTGAAAGGATTTGAGTGACCCCTTCCATATCTTGTCGTCAACCTCTCGCTGGCGGGCGGCTGAGGCCGTCGCAATCTCTCTGATCGACAGCGTTCCGGCGGCAATATGTGGCGACAGACGCGAACACGCGCGCGCGCCTTCAAGCGGGGTCGACATCAGGCGGCGGTAGTGCTGGCCCCGGTCGGTGAGGAACGATCCCAAGAGCGCCAAGCCACGCGCCCGACCGCCCGGTTGGCGGTCGCGGATTGGATCGTGCGGGCCTTGGGGCAAATGTTCAGATGGGACCTGCGGGCCGAACAATCGTTCGGGTGCTGGCAGCGTCGGCGCAAATATCCGGGCATCGCGCTGTTTCGCCCAGCCATCCCGGCTGGGAAGACGCCGCACCACACCGGAGCCCGGAACTTCGCGCCAGCGCACCCCCTGCCCGCGCGCCCAGGCAGCAACACGGCGGTCACGCCCAAAGGTCCACAGGTTCCCCGTTTCTTCGTGGCTGAGCAGATCGGTTACATTGTGCGATTGCCGAAGTGCCTCAAGCACCTCGACCGCGTCGCCAGAGCGGACAACCAAAGGCACGCCCAGACGGCTGAGATCGGCGTCTAGCCCCTCAAGGCAGTCGCGCAGGAATGCCCATTGCCGACCGCTTGTGTCGGGCAGCGCCCAATAGTCCGGCTCGTAGATATAAAGCGGAATCATCGGCGCGCCCGACGGCACCTCCGCCAGCGCGGCGTGGTCTTCGACCCGCAGATCCCGTTTGAACCAGACGATGTACATGCCCCATCAGATAGGCGGCAGGGCTTGTCCGCCAATAGGCTGCGACGTAGGTGTAGCGCTCAAGCCCCCGGAGGATCAGATGAAAGACGCAAGTGCGGCGACACAGCCCGAAACGATCTACCTCAAGGATTACCGCCCCTTCGGCTATCACATCGACGATGTGCATTTGACGTTCCGGCTGGCCCCGACCGCGACACGGGTGATCGCCCGCATGTCCGTGCGTCCCAATGCTGACTGTCCCGGTCCGTTTTTCCTGCATGGGCAGGACCTAAGGCTGATCTGGGCAAAAATTGATGGGGCGGAGGTCAATCCGGATATGACCGAAACAGGCTTGACCTGCGACGTCCCGGATACGCCCTTCATCTGGGAGGCAGAGGTTGAGATTTCTCCGGAAACAAACACCGCGCTTGAAGGGCTCTACATGTCGAACGGGATGTATTGTACGCAGTGTGAGGCCGAAGGCTTCCGTAAGATCACCTTTTACCCCGACCGCCCCGATGTAATGAGCGTCTTCACCACCCGCATTGAAGGCGACCTGCCTGTGCTGTTGTCCAACGGCAATCCGGTCGGCGGGGGAGACGGCTGGGCCGAGTGGCATGACCCCTGGCCCAAACCGGCCTACCTGTTTGCGCTGGTCGCGGGCGACTTGGTCGCGCATCCGGGCAGCTTCACCACCCAGTCCGGCAAGAAGATTGAGCTGAACATCTACGTTCGCCCCGGCCGGGACGAGGACAAATGCGCCTTTGGCATGGAGGCGCTGAAACGGTCGATGAAGTGGGACGAAGACGTCTATGGCCGTGAGTACGATCTGGACATATTCAACATCGTCGCAGTCGATGATTTCAACATGGGCGCAATGGAAAACAAGGGGCTGAACATCTTTAACTCGTCCTGTGTTCTGGCCTCACCCGAAACCTCAACGGACAGCAATTTCGAACGCATCGACGCAATCATCGCCCACGAATACTTCCACAACTGGACAGGCAACCGCATCACCTGTCGCGACTGGTTTCAGCTGTGCCTGAAGGAAGGGCTCACGGTCTTTCGCGACCAGCAATATACTGGCGATCAAGGCAGCCATGCTGTCAAACGGATCGCGGATGCGAGCCTGATCCGTTCGGCTCAGTTTCAAGAAGATGCAGGGCCATTGGCGCACCCGGTCCGCCCAGAAAGCTTTGTTGAGATCAACAACTTTTATACCATCACAGTCTATGAGAAGGGCGCTGAGATCATCGGGATGCTTAAGCGGCTCGTGGGGGATAAGGGCTACGCGGATGCGCTCAATCTTTATTTCGACCGCCACGATGGCGATGCCGCCACGATTGAGGATTGGCTCAAGGTCTTCGAGGACGCGACGGGCCGCGATCTGGCACAGTTCAAGCGCTGGTATAGCCAAGCGGGCACGCCGCGCGTGGCTGTCGCCGAAAGCTATAAAGACGGCACTTATACACTCACCTTCACCCAGCACACGCGACCGACGCCAGGGCAAAACGACAAGCTTCCGCAAGTGATCCCGATGGCGCTGGGTCTTCTGGGACAGGATGGTGCTGAAGTTCTACCGACGCAGTTGATCGAGCTGACGGAGACCGAGCAGAGCGTCTCCTTCGACGGTTTGAGCGAGAAACCAATTCCGTCCCTCCTGCGCGATTTCTCGGCGCCCGTGATCCTCGAGCGGGATCAGACCAACGCCGAACGCGCCTTCCTGATGGCGCACGATACCGACCCTTATAACAAATGGTCGGCGGGTGATGCTTTGGCCAATGCTGTCCTCATCGATATGATCACCAAGGACTGCGCCCCGGACGCGGCCTATCTGGACGGTTTGGCCACGATCCTGCGTGACGACAGCCTTGATCCGGCTTTCCGTGCTCTCATGCTCGACCTGCCCAGCGAAAGTGAGCTTGCCCGCGACATTGCCGAGGCGGGTGGAACACCCGACCCGCTGGAGATCTATCATGGGTTGGAGGCGCTGCGCGTCGCGCGAGCCCAGCATCTGCAGGACATCTTGCCGCGCATCTATGCGGATATGCAGGTCCCCGGCCCCTATTCGCCCGATGCAAAATCGGCCGGGAAGCGGTTCCTGGGCAACACAGCGCTATCGATGCTCACACGGCTCGACGGAGGTTCTGCTGCGGCCCGTCAGTTTGACGAGGCCGACAACATGACCCAGTCAATCGCCGCCCTCGCCCAGTTGATGAACATCGGCAAAGGCGCCGCGCAAAGTGCCACGTTCCGGGAGCGTTGGCGGGATGACAAGTTGGTGACAGACAAGTGGTTCGGCCTGACGGTGTCCCGCGCAGCCCCCGCCGACGCGGTCGCCACCGCTCAGCGCCTGACGGAAGAGCCGGATTTTGACATGAAGAACCCGAACCGCTTCCGCGCGGTCTTTGGCGCTTTGGCCAACCATCAGGCAGGTTTCCACGACGCCTCTGGCGCGGGCTACCGGATGATGGGCGACTGGCTGGGCCAACTCGACGCGATCAACCCACAAACCACCGCGCGGATGACGACTGCGTTTGAAACATGGCGCCGGTTCGACAATGATCGTCAGGCCATGATGCGGGACACACTCGAAGCTTTGGCCGCCAAACCGGGACTTTCGCGCGACACCTCTGAGATGGTTGGCCGAATTCTGGGAAACCCGACTTCTTGATGCCACAATCAGTGGGTTAAGCTTTCCGCCGTAGTTAGTCGGGAGTTTGACCATGCCCATTCTTATCGCCATCGTCGGCATCCTTGTGACCGCCTATATTTGGGCCAACCGGGCCAGCCGCGCGCGCGATGTCGCCGGCGATGTGATGGATATGGCCAATGATGTCAGGCTCGCCGCGCGTCGGTTCGGCTTTCGGCGCAACACCAATGTCCACCCCGTCGAAAGCATCGAAGATACCCGGCTCGCCATTGCATCCATCGCCACGGCTTTCATTGAACTCGACGATCTGCCAACGGCAGAACAACGCCAACGCCTGACCGTTCAGCTTCGGTCGCAATTGCGCGCCGACGCCGCTGAGGCCGAAGAAATGGAGGTGCTGGGCCGCTGGTTCATGTCGGAATGCGGCGGCGCTGAGCCTGCGGTCGCACGGCTGTCGCGCAAGCTTTATAAACTTGGCGGGTCAGAGCAAATGGAGCCTTTGATGAACCTGCTCAAAGCCTCTGTCACGGGTGAGTTGAGCAGCCGCCAGCGGGACGCGCTAGAAGACATTCAGCGGGCCCTGCGTGTTCGGTGATCGCCCGGTTTGAAAGCCGCGGTCGCCGCCTTGCGGGATTGGCATGGCCGCTCGGAATTTGGGCGGTTGCGATCGTTTTTGCACTCACGGGCGGCGGGCTTGCATGGTGGGTTTACATCGCTCTGGCGCTGATCACCGCACCGGCCCTCTGGGACGTGTGGCGCGATGCCCGCGCCATTCTTGAAGTCCACCCTTCCCGCCTGAGCTGGACCGGCGCATTGGGCGGCGGAGAAGCAACAGACATTCAGAAAGTGCTGCTTTCACGCCGGTTCGACGGCTCCCTTCGCATCACGATTGAAGACATGCAGGGACGGCTCACCCGACTGCCACCCGACGTGACAGCGCCTGTCGAGGCCCTTGAAAACGCCTTGCGCGCTGCCGACATATCGGCGGAAAGGCACCCGTTTCGCCTGTTTTAGGCGTCGTCCCTCGACCGGTAGGGTTAAATATCGGATTTTGACAGGGAACCGTTACATTCGTCGGGCATTGAGCGCGCATGAGAGAACGTATCGACCCCTTAATCGCTGAGCGAGCGCCCTGGCTCTATAACGCGGGTGCTCCGGCACGGCTCGCGCGCGCTGCGTTGAACAGGGCCTTATCCTACGACAAAACCATTGAGATCGCGACGGAATTGCAGGACGCCTCCGCCGCCGAGCTCATGGGCTCCATGTATCAAAAACTGGCCAGACACGTCTCGGCCCACGGGTTCGACAACATCCCTCGGCAAGGGGCCGCGCTGATTGTGGCCAATCACCCGACCGGCATCGCAGACGGCATCATCCTCAATGGCCTTTTGGCTGACATCCGGCCCGACGCTTATTTCTTTGCGAACAAAGATATTCTACGGGTCACACCCCAGCTTGAAAGCATGATTGCCCCGGTTGAATGGCGCATCGACAAGCGCAGCCACGGAAAGACCCGTGAAACCATGGCCTACGTGACCCGCGCGGTGAAGGAAGAACGCCTCGGCGTGATCTTCCCGTCGGGTCGCTTAGCGCAGCGACGCGGATTGCGGTTACACGAACGGCCATGGATGGGCTCTGCGGCGATGCTGGCCCGCAAATACGACCTGCCGATCATTCCAGTGAATATCCGCGCGCGCAACTCGGCGCTGTTTTACCTGTTCGACCTGATCCACCCCACATTGCGGGACATCACGCTCTTTCATGAAACGCTTAATAAGGACCGTCAGCCTTTCGAAGTGACGGTGGGTGAGCCGATCTCGGCCTCCGCGCTGCCCGCGAACTCGGATGACGGAATTGCGCTCCTGCGTAAGGCGACACTGGCCCTAGGTGAAGACGGCAATCCAGGCGTGAGCCTTGTAAAAGCGACCCGTCGTCCCCTTTTACGCTTCTAGCCGATTACAACTCGTCCCGTGTCGACAATGTCGCCTCTGGCGCGGGTCGAATCTGTGGGCGCAAGCTGACACCGACGGACAAACCACGGCGGCAGTACTCCTGCTCACGCGTCCAAGCCGACATTTCAGCGATCTTACTACGGTTCGTCATCGGTCCCCAATCCGCAGCAACGCCCCGCCAGCGACTGTCCCGGATGGCGATGGCCTGATCGCGGATGACGGTGACATTCATGATGCGAACAGCACAGCTGAGGTTGTCCTCCGGATCCTTCAGTGCCTCCCCCGTCGTGGCGCGACAGCCGTAACGGCGGGCAGTGTCGGGATAGATCTGCAGAAGCCCATACCACAGGTTCGGCCCGCCCACGGCCTCGGGCCGATACGTGCTTTCGTGCTTGGCCAGCGCCGACATCATACCCACCCAGAAGGCGCGGCGCAGGGCCGGCGGGTTCTGTTCATAAGCCGGACACCATGCCTCGATATCGCGGGGCACCGTATCCTGAAGGTCCGCGCCGTGGGTCCGCAAGGCCGACAAAGCCGCGCGTGTCCAACTGGCGCTGTCGCCTCGGAAATCCCAACGGGCATCGGGGATGTAATTCGACCGCATCACGGGCCGCATCGTCGGATTTTGAGAGATCACAACCGGGTAGCGGACCATATAAACCGGACGCGCCTCTGGCCGGACCTCGGCCATGGCCGCCAGCGCCGCCGCGCGCGCCTCTTCCGCGCGCTCTAATGCGGCGGCGGTGCGTATCACCACAGCATCAGCGCGGCTCAGGGGGCGGGTGTCGGTCTGCGGGCCTTCGGCGGATGCCATGGCAGCGATCAGACAAGCCACCATCCCCCCCAGGAGTGACGAACGTCCAAACATGACGACCTACCTGCCGTATCCGCCCCAATCCTGCAAGAAACTTGAGCCAAAACCGAGCTTTGGCGGGCATTCGCCGATCTGCGCCACAAGATGTTGCGGGGCTTTGCCTGCGATCCCCAAGGCCGCCGCTCGACGCCCATCTTGAAGCCCCCGCAACTTGCGCCTATTCACGTTCCAAATCATCCGCGGAGCCGACCTATGCTGGATTTGTCTTACGACACCCCGAAACCCAAGACGATTGCCGGAGCAACGGGCGATTGGGAGCTTGTGATCGGGCTGGAAGTGCATGCTCAGGTGTCTTCCAACGCAAAGCTCTTTTCCGGTGCCTCCACCCAATTCGGGGCTGAGCCCAACAGCAATGTGGCCTTCGTGGATGCGGGCATGCCGGGCATGCTGCCCGTGATCAATGAGGGCTGTGTGGCCCTGGCCGTGAAGACCGGTCTGGGCCTAAAGGCGCAGATCAACCTGACCTCCGCCTTTGACCGCAAGAACTACTTCTACCCCGACCTGCCGCAGGGCTACCAGATTTCCCAGCTTTACCACCCGATCGTGGGCGAAGGCGAGGTGCTGGTTGAGATGGGGCCCGACTCAGGTCAGCCGGGGACCGCGCGGGTGGTGCGGATCGAGCGGATTCACCTCGAACAGGACGCAGGCAAGTCGATCCACGACATGGACCCGACCATGTCCTTTGTGGACCTCAACCGCACGGGCGTCGCTTTGATGGAGATCGTCAGCCGCCCTGACATTCGAGGCCCTGAAGAGGCCGCGGCCTATGTCGCAAAACTGCGCCAGATCCTGCGCTATCTGGGCACCTGCGATGGTAACATGCAAAACGGCAATCTGCGCGCCGATGTGAACGTGTCAGTCTGTCGGCCGGGCGATTATGAGAAATATCAGGCAAGCCAGGATTTCAGCCATCTTGGCACCCGGTGCGAGATCAAGAACATGAACTCCATGCGGTTTATCCAAGCCGCGATTGATTACGAAGCCCGCCGCCAGATCGCCATTCTGGAAGATGGCGGAGAGGTCGTGCAGGAAACCCGCCTGTACGATCCCGATAAGAACGAAACGCGGTCTATGCGGTCCAAGGAAGAAGCGCATGATTACCGCTATTTCCCGGACCCCGATCTGCTTCCGCTGGAGATTGAGCAGGCTTGGGTCGATGACATCGAAGCATCGTTGCCAGAACTTCCGGACGCCAAGAAAGCCCGCTTCATGGGGGATTTCGGGCTCAGCGATTATGACGCCAGCGTGCTAACAGCCGACGTCGAGAACGCGTTCTATTTTGAGGCAGCAGCTGACGGCACTGACGGCAAAATGGCCGCGAACTGGGTGATCAATGAGCTATTTGGCCGTCTGAAAAAGGACGATCTGGACATCACGTCGAGCCCGATCTCCGCAACCCGCATTGGTCAAATCGTCAAGCTCATCAAATCCGACAAGATCAGCGGCAAGATCGCTAAGGACGTGTTTGAGATTGCCTATACGCAAGACCGCGACCCCGACGAGATCGTGAAGACCGAAGGGATGGAGCAGGTCACCGACACGGGCGCAATTGAAGCGGCGGTGGACGAGATAATCGCGGCCAACCCCGCGCAGGTCGAAAAGGCTCAGCAGAACCCCAAACTGGCGGGATGGTTCGTCGGTCAAGTGATGAAAGCCACGGGCGGCAAGGCTAACCCAGCTGCGGTGAACAAGTTGGTGACGGAGAAGCTGGGGCTGTAAAGAGCCCACCTTTTCAAATCTTCACCATTGTACAGCCAAACAAAAAGGCTCCCGATATCGGGAGCCTTTCCTAAATCCAAGTTTGGCTGCTTATCCCCGACGGCGGACGAGGCCCAGGCCAGCAAGTCCTGCCAACAGGAAGGCCATCGATGCCGGCAACGGCACAGGCGAAGGCGGAACGTTCTGAGTGAGCGAGAACGACGCAATCTTCGGCGAAGGAGCTGCGAAAGCCGAAACAGAGTCGATGTCCGCACCATTGAAGCCGTTGAAATCTCCAGAGCCCACAAGTGTCAGCGTATCAAACAATCCGGATGTAACGATCGTGATTTCACGCAGGGTTGCGCTTGTGCCGCCACCGGAGAGTTCGACCTCTGTCCCATCTTGATTGGCAAGACTGCCAGTTTCCGTGACGGACGCATCGGCTGAGTTGCTCAGGACGTAGGAGAATGTCTCAATGCTGCTGGCAAGCGTGCGGAGCGGTGACACCTCGGTGATTGTCACATCGCCGGTGAAAAAACCGCCAAAAGTGAACTCAACACTTCCGAAGGCATAAGCCCCCCATTTGGTCTCCAAGCCATTCAAACCGATTGAGAGCCCGTCCGAAGCCCCGGTCGCGCGGCAAGCGTACCAGTCAGAACTGGCACCGTCGCAGGCCCGTAGCACATCTCCGCTGGTATCATAGATCGTCACGCCCGTGGCGCTCAGCGTCGCTGCGGACGCTATTCCGGCGGACAAGGACAGAACTGCTGCCAATGCGGATGTCTTCCAAACGTTCATCTCAATCTCCTATGCTGGCCTATCTCCGCCAGACACGCGATTCACAAATCAATCGACTTTGCGGTTATCGCACACGCGACATGCGGTAACAAAATATTAGTGATTTTTATAGTTAATTCAGGTCAAAATGAGGTTGACCTTGCGTCAATCTTGGTAGTTCAGACCTACTGTTTCAATCTCTTCAACAGTTGCGAATGCACCGCAGGTTGCAGGCATCTTGCTGTTGGGGTTAACAGGTTTGGGCCAAATCCGTATAACGGTGCGGTCTTTAGGAGAACCTCATGTCCCACGAGTACAAAGTTGTCCCTGCCCCGACCAAGGGTATGAAAGCCAAAGGTGTGAAGGGAACGCCTTCCCGGTTCGCACATGCGCTGGAGGTTCTGATGAACGACTTGGCCAAAGACGGCTGGGAATATCAACGCACGGATACGCTCCCGGTTGAGGAGCGTCAGGGTCTGACCGGCAAGACGACAAGCTTTCAGAACATGCTGGTGTTTCGCCGCGCCGTCGCCGCCGAGGACCCGCCGGATGAGGTGACCGCGCTGATCGAAGACAAATCAGCCGATCCTGTTGCCGCACCCTCATCTTTCGACGCCAAGGAAACGTCCGAAACAGCTACAGAGACGACCGTGGCTGAAGGGTCCGACCGCGTCGACGAAACGATCGGCGCCCCCTTCGTCTACCCGTGGGTCAGCAAGCGCCAGCGCGCTCAGAAAGCGGATGACAAGACCGACCGTGACACCGACAGTGATCAGATCCCGGCGGAATAGCCCTTACGGGTCAATCTTCAACGACAAGGCATGGATGCGGGCCATGATGTCCCGGCCCAACGCGCCGTGCAGCGCACGGTGCTTGGCGATCCGGGACTGACCGGCAAAGGACGGGCTGCTAATTTCAACGCGCCAATGGCTCTCACCGGTGCCGTCATCTCCGGCGTGACCGGCGTGAAGATGGCTCTCATTGATGACGTTCAGATGATCGGGCGCGAAAGCATCCTGTAGTCGGGTGCGAATTTCATCCTCCAGCGACATTATTTCCCTCTCTGCCCTCTTCAATCCTCGGATCGATGGCTTAAACTGTCACGTCCGAGTCGGAAAGGTAATGCCATGCGTAAAGACGACCCCTTCGGTTTTGACATGTCGGTCTCTTCTGCAAAGAAGAAGAACCCGCGCGGGCGTCGTGGCATGTCCGGCGCGTCCGAGACGTCAAAGCGGGTCTGCGATAAGCCCGACTGTGATCAGCCGGGGCTTTACCGTGCGCCAAAGAACCCCGACGTGCTCGATGATTACTATTGGTTCTGCAAGGAACACGTGCGGGAATACAATCTCGGCTGGAACTTCTTCGAGAACACGACCGAGGCGGAGCTGAACGCACAAGCCAGCAAAGACCGTGTGTGGGAACGCGAGACAAAGCCTTTCGGGCGCCGCTCAGAAGAGCAGCGCGCCTGGGCGCGGCTTGGCATTGATGATCCGC
>JBCBCS010000008.1:0-36710 GCA_038530475.1 Pseudomonadota bacterium | reverse complement strand
CTTGCTCTTTGCCAAGGTCCAGTTTGCCAGTGTTGATCTGATCCATAGTCAAAGTGGGCAAAAAATGCTCCATGAGCAGTTCTTCCACTTTCCGTGCCATTGCCCCGCTATCCAATCGTCCTTCCCCTCCAAAACCTGTCTGTTCAACATACCAAAGCGGAGCCAAGCTGCGCTATGCTGTTGTTATTGTGAGCATAACTGGAAATGCGAGAAATGCACGCGGATAGTGTGTACGAATTGTGTACAGGCCGCAAAAAACAACATCTTGCGGTGAGTTGCTAAGGTGTCGCGACATTTTGTGGATTTTGGAGGCGAGTACCGGAATCGAACCGGTGTACACGGATTTGCAATCCGCTGCGTCACCACTCCGCCAACTCGCCGACCGATGGTGTGCGCTTCGTTTAGCGACCTTTTGAGGGGCGTTCAATGGGCGATAAACGCTGTTCTTGCCTGTGGTCTGGCGTTGCCCCTGCTGGCTGCCTGTGTCACTACTGGCCCAACGCAAATGAACCGGAGAGTTTAGCACGTGGCTGATTACCAATCCCGCCGGACGATGATGGTCGATACGCAGGTGCGGCCGTCGGATGTAACCAAGTTTCCCATCATAGATGCGCTGCTTGATATCCCGCGTGAGGAATTTGTCCCGGATGAAGCCCGTGACGCTGCCTATATCGGGGAGCATCTGACCCTCGACCGCAGCCGCGTCATTCTTGAACCCCGCCTGTTCGCCAAGATGCTCGATGCGCTGAACATCGACCCTGAGGATGTGGTCCTCGACGTTGGGTGTGGGCTTGGCTATTCGACCGCAGTTCTGGCGCATATGGCAGCCTTCGTTGTCGCGGTTGAGCAAAATGAAGATTGGGCCAAGGAAGCCGAGGCCAATCTGACGGCGCAAGGGGTCGACAATGCGGCGGTTTTTGCCAGCGCGATGACCGATGGTGCGGCCCAAAACGGACCCTACGACGTCATTATTTTGCAAGGCGCTGTTGAAACTCTGCCTGATGCGCTGCTCGATCAGCTCAAGGAAGGGGGGCGGATCGTTGCGACTTTTGCCGTCGGCGCGGTAGGCGAGGTGCGCTTGGGCCACAAGATCGATGGTGCGATCAATTGGCGGATGGCGTTCAATGGCACGGCACCGGTGTTGCCGGGCTTTGCCAAAGAGGCTGAATTTACGTTTGAATAGTTTAATCTGAACCTGCGAAGCTCAGGTTCGCGTTCCGTATCCGACAGGGGGATCCATGACAGTCGCTCGTTTCTTCGCAATTGTTGCAATCTGGGTCAGTCTCGTTGCGGGGCCGGCGCGGGCTGAGAGTTTGGCTGACACCTTGCGGGATGCTTACCATTATTCCGGGCTGCTGGATCAGAACCGGGCACTGCTGCGGGCGGCAGATGAGGACGTGGCGCAATCCCTTGCCGCGCTTCGACCGCTGGTGACATGGCAGGCGGGGCTTCAATATGCCGACAGCACCATTTCACCCACCCGCGGCTTGTCTGACAATACAAGCGCCGATCTGTCCATCACCACCAGCCTTCTGCTGTACGATTCCGGCGCCAGCGCACTGGCGACCGAGGCTCTGAAAGAGACGGTGTTGCGCACCCGTCAGGAACTGGTCGAGGTGGAACAAGAGGTGCTGTTTCGGGCTGTTCAGGCTTACATGAATGTGCGCCGCACATCGGAGTTTCTGGCGCTTCGGCGGAGCAACGTGACCGTCATTTCCCGCGAATTGCAGGCCGCGCGTGACCGGTTTGAAGTGGGTGAGGTGACGCGCACGGATGTGTCGCTCGCCGAGGCCCGACTGGCCGCTGCCCGCAGCCTTCTGGCGGCCGCCGAAGGGGATCTCGTTCAGGCGAATGAAGAGTTTCGCGCGGTTGTCGGGCGCTATCCCGGCCAGCTTCAGGTCGTCAATCCGGCGGCATTGCAGCATGACATCGCGGCGGCGCGTGAATTTGCCGTGCGTCGCCATCCGGCGGTTCTTGCGGCGCAGCACCGCGTCACGGCGGCTGAATTGAACATTCGACGCGCCGAGGCCTCCATGAACCCGACACTTAGCCTTCGCGGGACAGTCGGGCTCGACAGTACGGGCAACGAGTCGCGTCAATTGGGGCTGACATACGGCGGTACCCTGTACCAGGGTGGGCAGCTTGCATCGCTCGTGCGGCAGGCGCAGGCGCAGCGGGATGCAGCGCGGGCCGGGTTGCTGGTGACGGCAGATCTTGTGTCACAGAATGTCGGCAACGCCTTTGCAATCCTTCAGGTGGCGCGTGCCAGTCGGCTAGCCTCTGACTTGCAGATCCGCGCCGCGCGGACAGCGTTCCGTGGTGTCCGGGAAGAGGCGACGCTGGGGGCGCGGACAACACTGGATGTGCTGAACGCCGAGCAGGAGTTGCTGGATGCACAGGCGGCGATGATCTCCGCCCAGGCGGATGAAGTAATCGCGAGCTACCGCGTCCTTGCGGCTATGGGATTGCTGACAGCCGAGCATCTGAACCTTGATGTTCAGACCTACGATCCGGCGGCTTACTACAACCTCGTCCGGGATGCGCCCGCAACCTATTCCGAACAGGGGCAGGCGCTCGACCGTGTGCTTGAGGCGCTGGGCGAGTGATCTGAGCCCGGGGCCGACGTCAAAGTCGACGGCAAGAGAATACATCAAATCCCGACTATTTGTTGTTTGGAAAGGTGCCCCGCGTTAAGGTGCGAGTCACAACAAAAACCAGTGAATTACAGGCCTGCCATGTCCGATCCGGTCACCAATGTTGAAATTGAGGACGTCCTTTCGTCGATTCGTCGCCTTGTGAGCGATGGCGACAAAGCGCGGGATCGCGGGTTCCAGGACAAGGACGCCGCATCACAGCAAGCGCAAGAACCGCAAGCGGATGAAGCTGAGGCCACACTGGATGAGAAGTCTTCGGACGAGGCGGACAAGCCGGACAAGTTCGTACTGACGCCTGCACTTCTCGTGGCGCAGGATGACGCTGCCGCGGAGGGGGCTGAGGATGATGCCGCCGACGATGACGACTGGTCGGAAGAGGCGTGGGCCGTGACAGAGCCCGCCAGCGAAGAGGCCGTGAACGATGAGGCGGACACGTCCGACTGGGACGCTGAGTTCCAGCGCGAGGACCAGCAGGACAGCGGCATCACCGAGGAGGCTGGGACCCCTGTCGATGAGCAGGCCGAAGAGGTGGAAGCGGCCGACCATGGCGCGGATGACGATTCCATCGAAGATGGACCCATTCAGTTGACCAATATGGTGTTTGACAGCGCACCGGCGGAGGATGCCAGCGCTGTTGATACAACGGCAACCGATCGGTCAGATCTCGTGGCCACCATCGCCGAGCTTGAAGCCGCGGTTAGCGGAGACACCTCCGAGTTTGAGCCGGACGGCAGCGAGGTTGAGGATGAAACATCGTCCCAGCCGATCCCGTGGCCCGGCGCAGTTGCGCGGTTTGCCCATCCTTCAGAAGACGCGACAGACACAGAAGAAGACACCGCCAGCGATGCTTCAACAGGTGACGCAGAGTCTGCGGCAGCAGCGGTTGAGGACGCGGAGGTCGAGGACACTGCGCCGGACGCGAGCGCGGAAGAGATGCCCACCTTTACCCATCGCTCTGCCGAAAGTGCAGAAGACGAAGGCGGTGCAGAAGATGTCTCAACCGACGAAGACGATCTGGATGGCCTGTTGGCGACCGAAGGTGTGACCATCGACGAAGAGGCTTTGCGGGACCTTGTCGGGCAAGTCGTCCGGGAAGAACTGACCGGGCCATTGGGCGAACGCATCACCCGAAACGTTCGCAAGCTCGTCCGGCGCGAGATTTACCGCATCTTGTCCAGCCAGGAATTCGATTGAACGACCGACGCGATTAAGGCGTCACGGGCTCGGCAAGGTCGAGCAGTCGATCAACATCCAGATGCGTCTCTAGGTGACTCGCCAGCGCATCCAGCGTGTCCTCCACCCCGGCCTCATAGTTCATTGTTTGAACGGGTGCGCCGATCCGGGCCATATATGCATCTCTGAAGGCATCTGAGGCAAAGAGCCCATGCAGGTAGCATCCACGGATCCGGCCATCCGCGCTTGCAGCACCTTCGGTTTTGTCACCGACACGAAGCCATGCCCGCTTTCGATCGGGCCCATCGGTCTGGCCAAGGTGGATCTCATAACCGCTCAGCGCGGCCCCACTGTCCAGATCCACGGCATCCGTCAGGGCCAGGCGCTTTTGCGGAGACATCACGGTCTCAACGTCCAGCAGACCCAGCCCCGTAACCTCACGCGGCGGCCCCTCGATCCCGTCCGGATCAGCAATCGTCCGCCCGAGCATCTGGTACCCGCCACAGACGCCAAGGACATGACCGCCGCGGCGCACATGGGCCATCAGATCAACGTCCCATCCCTGCGCGCGCATGTGATCGAGATCGGCAATCGTGGATTTTGAGCCCGGGATCAGGACAAGGTCAGCATTACCGGGCAGGGGGCGTCCCGCCTCAACGATCTCAACGCTTACATCCGGCTGCGCGGCCAAAGGATCCAGATCGTCGAAGTTGGCGATCCGGTTGAGCCGGGGGACAACCACCCTGATCGCACCGCCTGTGCGCGAGGCGACGTCCATCACGTCCTCGGCGGGCAGTTTCCACGCGTGATCGAACCATGGGACAATCCCCAAAGGCACCCAGCCCGTATGGTCTTCAATTGCGACCATGCCTTCCGAAAACAACGTCGTGTCACCTCGGAACTTATTGATCGCAAAGGCCTTGATCCGGGTGCGATCCTCCGGCGGCAGGATCACATCCGTCCCCACCAGTTGCGCAATGACGCCACCGCGGTCGATATCGCCGACGAGGATGACCGGGCAGTCAGCGGACTCTGCAAAGCCCATGTTAGCAATGTCGCCGGCGCGCAGGTTTACCTCCGCGGGGGAGCCGGCCCCTTCGATGATGATCAGATCGCAGGTCTCAGCCAGCCGATGATAGCTCTCAAGCACGCGTGGGATCAGTTCGCCCTTGCGGCTGCCGTATTCGCGGGCCTTCATGGTGGCGAAGCGTTTGCCCTGCACGATGACCTGAGCCCCCACATCGGTTTCAGGCTTCAGCAACACTGGGTTCATGTCGGTGTGTGGATCAAGGCCACAGGCCCGTGCCTGCAAAGCCTGCGCGCGACCGATTTCACCGCCATTGACGGTCACGGCGGCATTGTTGGACATGTTCTGCGGCTTGAACGGGGCGACGCGCAATCCACGATGCACGGCGGCCCGGCACAGACCTGCCACCAACATGGATTTCCCCACGTTGGACCCCGCACCCTGAATCATGATTGCCTTCGCCATTGTCAGCCTCCACGGTAGCTGTCTAACAGTCCGCCCGCGTGAGGAAAGCATGAACACACCGGCCCATCTGATTATCGGACTTTCGGCGTTTGGCAAACCGGACGCGCCGAAAGTCACCCTTGCCGCGCTGACCGGGGCCATTCTGCCGGATCTGTCGCTCTATCTGCTGGCGGGGACGCATCTTTTCGTTTTGGGCACCTCCCCGGAGGTGGTCTTCAATGAGCTCTATTTCTCGGACCTCTGGCAGACGATCTTCAAGATCGACAATTCGTTCCTGATTTGGGGGGTCGGTCTGGGATTGGCGCTCGCGATGCGATCCGCTTGGGCCGTCGCATTATGCGGAGCAGCCCTTTTACATATCGGATTGGATTTTCCGCTGCATCATGATGACGGCCGGGCGCATTTCTGGCCGTTGACCGATTGGATTTTTCAAAGCCCGGTCAGCTATTGGGACCCGCGTCATTACGGCGGACTTGTCGGCGCGGCGGAAATCGTGCTGTGCCTTGCACTTTGCGCATGGCTCTGGAGCCGGTTTAGGGGCCTCGTCATGCGTCTGCTCATCGTCAGCCTCGCATTGGCTGAACTCGTCCCTGGAATCCTGTGGGCGATTATGTTTGCGGGGGGCGGTGGTCTGTAGGCGCTTGTCCTCGCCTGCGCAAAGAAAAACGCGGCCCCGAGCAGTGGGCCGCGTTTTTGGCAGTCTTCTTTTGTAGAGTGCGTTACGCTGCGCGGGCTTCTTGCTCGGCAGCTTCGGCAACAGCGCGACGCTCGCTTTCCTCGCGGGACAGGGCGACAGACGTGCGGACCCCTTTGCCCACAAATTCCATCAAGCCTTGAACGACGCGCTCATTCGGATCGATGCCGGCGCAGGACAACACTTCGCGCCCATCGCGCGACCGTGCCCAGCGGGCGATTTGCTCAGGTCCGTTGCCGTACTTCTTGTCATCTGCAATAGCGTCGTCCAAAGCAGCCAGCACCACCGCAGCAAAAAGCTTACGGGCGCGGTTGCCTTGTTCGTTGTTGAACGCTGTGCCGTCGACGAAATCTCGCATATTCGGTCCTTGTTGTTGTTTTCTTGTGTTCGGTCTTCAGTTCAGGCGTGAGGGGCAATATGCATGTCCTCGCCCGATTCGGGGTTCTTCATTTGGAATGGCAGCCATGCAAATTTCGCATACCTGTCGCGGTGTGGAAACAATATCTGGTTGGCTTGTGACGCATCCCTTGGGCAGATATAGGCCGTGTCATCCCGCGTTCAACCTTTCGACAACTTTTGGACACAATTGAACCATGGCAAAAATCAACGGCAACGAGATCAAGATCGGCAATGTGCTGGAACATAATGACGGCCTCTGGGCTGCAGTGAAGGTGGAGCATGTGAAGCCCGGCAAAGGCGGGGCATTTGCTCAGGTCGAACTACGCAATTTGCGCAATGGATCAAAGTTGAATGAACGGTTCCGGTCGGCAGATAAGGTCGAGAAGGTCCGTCTGGAACAGAAAGACCAACAATTCCTTTATGAGAACGACGGAATGCTCGTTTTCATGGACACCGAGACCTACGAACAGATCGAATTGCCGGCTGAACTGCTGGGCGAACGGCGTCCCTTCCTGCAGGACGGCATGATCGCCGTAATCGAATATTATGAGAGCGAGGCGCTCAATGCGTCCCTGCCGCAGAAAGTCACCTGCAAAATCGTCGAGACGGAGCCGGTGGTCAAAGGTCAGACGGCGGCCAATTCGTTCAAGCCCGCGATCCTCGACAATGGTGTCCGGGTGATGGTGCCGCCTTTCGTGGGGCAGGACGAAGACATCGTGGTGAACACTGAGACGATGGAATACGCCGAACGCGCCTGAACGGTCCGTGCGATCTTCTGACCTAGACGAAAAGCCTGCTCAGTCGTTTCGGCGGCTGAGCGTGGCTAATCCTGCGGTCATCTCACCCTCGGCGCGGTCAAAGCGGACATGCGCCAAGGCCTGATCGCCGGAGCGGGTAAAGAGCGTGCCCGTCGGTTTGCCATCTGATGTGATCTCAGCGCCCGGTTCGGCGTCACCCGTGATATTCACCGCGATGAGCCCTTTCTTCAGCTCTGTCTTGTGCTTCATCCGCGCGGCAATTTCCTGCCCCACATAGCAGCCTTTGCGAAAATCGACGCCGTTCAAGCGCTCAAACCCGGCTTCGAGGATGTAGGTGTCCGGCGTCAGCTCAATCCCTGTCTCGGGGATGAGGTGGGCGACCCGCAAAGCGTCCCAATCGGTGTCGTCGCTCACATCCCGCGGGCTGATCAGCCGCCACCCCATACCAGGATGGCGGGGGTCAGGCAGGGCATCGTCAGGTGCATCACCGGTCCCGCGGGACAGCATCCACGCCGTCTCTTCGATCTCGACCGCTGCGCGCAGTTTGTACATCGACAGCCGCTGCGCCAACAGGGCGGCGTGGCTGGTGGCGACATCAATCAGGAAAGCATCATCACGGGCTTCAACGAAGAAATCTGCGATGAATTTGCCTTGCGGTGTCAACAGCGCTGCATAGACGAGGCCATCGCGGGTCTTCGCGATGTCGTTCGTGATCAGCCCTTGCAGAAAGTCGCGCGCGTCGGGGCCGGAAATGCGAAGGATGGTGCGATCGGTCATGAGCTACATCTAGGACCCTGACAGCCGCCCGAAAAGACGCCCCAGCCAGCTTTGTTTGCGCTCAGACGTATCCCGCAACGCGCGG
This sequence comes from Pseudomonadota bacterium, assembly GCA_038530475.1. Classification (GTDB taxonomy): domain Bacteria; phylum Pseudomonadota; class Alphaproteobacteria; order Rhodobacterales; family Rhodobacteraceae; genus Octadecabacter. The sequence goes on along the minus strand of JBCBCS010000008.1, from coordinate 28,678 downwards.
CGTTTGCGTTTCGGGGCGCGGCCATCCACGACTTGCATGCCATCCCGGAATTGCAGCCGGTAGAGATCGGCATAGAGCCCGCCTCGCGCAAGAAGCGCGTCATGGGTGCCTTCGTCGACTACCTGGCCCTTATCCATCACGATGATCTTGTGCGCGTTCTGAATGGTCGACAATCGGTGCGCGATCACCAGCGTGGTGCGGCCCTGGGCGAGCCGGTCCAAGGCCGCCTGAACGATGCTTTCGGACTTGGTGTCGAGCGCGCTTGTCGCCTCATCCAGCAGCAGGATCGGCGTGTCCCGCAGCAGGGCACGGGCGATGGCGACGCGTTGGCGCTGTCCGCCCGAAAGGTTCGACCCTCGCGGGCCGGCGGGGCTCAGCAAGCCATCGGGCAGGTTTGACAGGAAATCTGTGACATGGGCACTGTCGAGCGCTGTCTTCAGGTCGTCCTCCGCCACGTCATCGCGGCCTAGAAGAACGTTTTCCTTGATCGTCTCGTCAAAGAGCGCGGCATCCTGCGACACGGTTGAGACCAACGCCCGCAGATCGCTGAGCGAGAGGGTCTTGATGTCTGTTCCTTGCAGACGCACCGCACCATCGTCAGTCTCCACAAGTCGGGTGAGCACATTGAACAGCGTGGATTTACCGGCCCCCGACGCGCCCACAAGGGCCGTGGTCTTACCCGCTTCGGCGGTGAAGCTGACGCCGCGCAAAACCTCAAGGTCGCCATAGCTCAGCCCCACATTGTCAAAGGTAATCTCCGGCGCAGTGCTTGGGCCTGCGACCGGATCGGCGGGCGAGGTGAGCGTTGGGCGTTCGTCAAACAAATCCATCAGGCGGTCGATCGCGGCGGCGGCGGCCTGCCAGAGCCCTGCGATATTGGCGAGCCTGCGCAGCGGATCAAACGCGATAGCCATTGCGGTGAAGAAGGCCATGAACTGCCCAACGGTCTTTTCGCCCTCAATGATCTCAGACCCGCCGTAGATGATCACGGCGAGGAACCCCAGCCCGGCCATGATATCGACCGAGGACGACATCAGCCCCTGTCCAAGGGCGGCTTCCGTCTCAACCCCCACGCGGCGACGCATCAGAGCATCGTAGCGGCGGGTCTGATAGGCCTCCATCGCGTTGAGTTTAATCTGGTTGATGCCGTGAAACACCTCATCCAGCCGGGTCGAGGTGTCGGCAGAAACCTGCCGCGCGATCCTGGCCTTGCGCCGTACAAAGCTTTGCAGCGCAAAGGAGGGGAGAACGACCACCGGAATGCCCACCAGTGCGATCAGCATCCAGCGCCAGTCGATAAACGCCGCGACCGCGAAAAGGCCGATGACGGCGACCAGATCACGGGCAAAGCCCACAAGCAGCGTCGACCAGATCTGCGACAGGGCCTGCACATCGCCTTGCACCCGTTCAATCAGTTGACCCGGCGGATGGGTCTGGTGAAACGCCGTGTCGAGCGTCATCAGGTGCACCATCAGATCGGACCTAAGCTGCGCGCCGCTTTTCTCGGACACGTATTTCATGATCACCCGTTGCGAGAGAGCGGTGACCGCGCGGGTGCAAAAGATCGCAAATATGATCAGCCCGACGATCCAGATCGCCCCCGTTTCGCCGCCGACGAATACCCGGTCGAACATCGGCTGCATCATGTAGCTGAGCGATCCGAAAGTCGCGCCTTCAAGCGCCATGAGCAGCGACGCAAGCGCGATAAGCGGCCAATACGGTCGCAAATAGCCCCGCCAGAGCCAGCGCACCATGTCGCCGGATGTCCGGTTGATCTGTGGCTCTGTCTGTTCCGTCATATCAGCGGTGTATGCCGGATTGCGGTGCGGTGAAAGGGGCGTGCGATGTTGTCTGGGGCGTCGTGGACCATTGACGCCGGTCCGGCCTCCGTTACGTTCGGCAAGGTTCAGACAGGAGCCTCCCACGATGTTCGCCAACGGCCTTCCGTATCTTGCCATTCCCGGCCCGTCGGTCATGCCCGACCGGGTGCTGCGGGCCATGCACCGGCCCGCGCCCAATATCTATACAGGCGAGTTGCATGACATCACCCGCTCCGTCGTGCCGGACCTGAAGGCTGTGGCGGGCACCGCCGGCAACGTGGCGATCTACATCGCCAATGGCCATGGCGTTTGGGAGGCGGCCTTGTCCAACGTGATTGGTCCCGGCGACACGGTTCTGGTGCTGGCGACGGGGCGGTTCTGCGTCGGCTGGGGAGAGATGGCCGATGGGCTTGGTGCAAAGGTGGAAACGATCGATTTCGGCGATGAGGAGGCCGTTGACCCGGCCCGCGTAGAAGAGGCTTTGCGAGCCGACCGCGAGGGCCGCATCAAGGCGATCCTGACGGTGCTGGTCGATACGTCGACCGGTGTCCTCAACGATATCGCCGCCGTGCGCGCGGCGATGGATGCGGCTGGGCATGACGCGTTGCTGATGTGCGATTGCATCGCGTCGCTGGGCTGCGATGTCTACGAGATGGACCGGATGGGCGTCGATATTACGGTCGCGGCCAGCCAGAAGGGGTTGATGACCCCGCCGGGGATCGGGTTCGTGTGGTTCAATGACAAGGCGGATGCCGTGCGGGGCAAGATGCGCCGGGTGTCGCGCTATTGGGATTGGCGCCCGCGCGTCGATCCGGATGAGTACTGGAAGTTCTTTGACGGAACCGCACCGACCCATCACATCTACGGGCTGCGCGAAGCGCTCGACATGATTGGTGAAGAGGGATTGCCGGCCATCTGGGCCCGCCATGAGGGCCTCGCCCGCGCGATCTGGGCAGCGATTGATGCGTGGTCGTCGGAGGGTCCGTTGCGGATCAATGTGGCCGATGAAGCCGCGCGATCACGGGCTGTGACGTCGCTGCGCCTGGGGGAAGGGCAGGGCGATGCCTTGCGCGGCTGGTGCGAACAGACGATGGGGGTCACGCTTGGGATCGGCCTTGGCCGTGATCCGGCCAGCGCGTATTTCCGGCTGGGCCACATGGGTCACGTGTCCGGTCACATGGTGCTTGGGTTTCTGGGGACGATCGACGCGGGCCTGAAGGCTCTGTCTATTCCGCATGGTGTGGGGGCGCTCGAAGCGGCGTCGTCGGTGCTGTCGGACCTAGCGACCGCGCAGACGCGCCTCAGCCATGCGGAAGATGCTGTCCAGAAGCGCTGCGGATAACACCACCCAGATAAAACCCACCGTCGCGGCCATGGTGAAAAAGACCATGAACAAAAGCACACCCAGCGTCACAAGGAACGCATTGGTGTAGTTTTCAACCCGACCGGGATACTTCCGCATGCCGCACCTCTTTCACCTGTTAACCAAAAGACTAACGCGACTTTGTAAAAAATCACCTAAAGGTTTCGTGCGTCGGCCAATGCAGCCGGCAGAGCCTGGGCAAAGGCTGTGATGTCGGCTTCAGTGCCACAGGTGATCCGTATACAGCGGTCCTGTGGTGCGACGAAGGGCATCCGGACGAAAATCCCTTGGTTCACAAGGTTTTGCAGGACCGCGCGCGCGTAATCCCCATCCTTGCCGCAATCGATGGTGACGAAGTTTGTGGCCGAGGGCAGGGTCTGCAGGCCGTTTGTTGCCGCGATATCCTCAAGCCTCGTGCGGGCCTCAGTGACACGCGCTTTGACCTCGTCCAGCCAGTCCTGATCGGCCAAAGCGGCGAGGGCCCCGGCTTGAGAGATTCGGCTCATCCCGAAATGATTGCGAACCCGGTTGAAGGCGGCAATGAGCGGGGTTGGTCCAATCGCATAGCCCACCCGCGCGCCCGCCATGCCGTAGCCCTTTGAGAAGGTGCGCATCCGGATGACCCGGTCATCACGCGGATCGAGCGCTGGTGCGGTGCCACCCGGCGCAAGCTCGACATAAGCCTCATCGAGGATCAGCAGGCAGTCGTCGGGCACCGAGTGGATCATCTTCTGGACGGTGTCGGCGTCGTGCCAAGTGCCCATCGGATTGTCGGGGTTCGACATGTAGATGAGCTTGGCCCCAACCTCACGGGCCTTTGAAATCAGGCGTTCTGGGTCTTCATGGTCAGCGGTGTAGCTTACCGTGTGAATGATGCCGCCATAGCCGGTGACGTGATAATTGAAGGTTGGATAGGCCCCGGCAGAAGTGACAACCGGGGTGCCTTGCGTGACGGTCAGGCGCACGACGCTGTCGAGCAGCCCGTCGATGCCCGCGCCAACGACGATATTGTTCATTTCGATGCCATGATGGGCAGCCAACGCATGACGCAGATCATGGCTTTCTGGATCGCCGTATTTCCAGACCTCAGATGCGGCCTTTGTCATGGCTTCGATGGCTTTGGGTGACGGGCCAAAGGGGCTTTCGTTGGCCCCAAGCCGCGCGACGAAGGGCCGTTTCAGGGCCCGCTCCTGTGCTTCCGGGCCGACAAATGGCACGGTGGCAGGCAGGCTGGCGGCGAGGGGTGTCAGGCGTGGATCGCTGGTCTGGGTCATGTCGGGGACTTTGCGGTGTTCGTTCCCCTTTGAAAAGAGGGTAGCCGGCGCCCATCTGTGACAGAGGAGGGGTTATCTCATGGTAAAACTAACACGTCGCATGTTCATGGGCACGAGCGCCGCGGCAGCGGGTCTTCGGGCGGTGCCCTTGGTCAAGGGTGCGGGCGGACGGTGATCCTGACGCTCGTCTATGATAAAGGGCTTGGCATGATGCGCGCTGTTGAGCGGATTGTGCCGTAGATTTGGATCGAATTTGCTGCGCAAATCCGACCCGCGCCGCTGCGCGGCGTCATTTTGAGTATTTTTGAACCAAAGACAGGCAACGCCCCACCCTGACGGCGAGGGGCGTTCTAGATCTCGTTCAGCTGTGCCAGAGCGGCTGAGAGTTGGGCAATCTCTTCGGTTCGCAGGCTGAGGTTCTCTTTCGCTTCTTCCACCACTTCAGGCGCTGCATTTGCGGCGAATTTTGGGTTTGAGAGGCGGCCCTTGAGGCCGGCGGCCTCTTTCTCGACCTTTGCCAAAGCTTTGGCGATACGGGCTTTTTCCGCATCCACGTCGATAATCTCGGCGAGCGGCAGGGCAAAGGTGGCCCCCTTGGTGGCGACCGTAAGAGCACCCTTGGGCGCGGTCCCTTCAGTCAGGCTGTCGACCCGGGCGAGGCGTTTGATCAGCGTCTCGTTTGCAGCCCAGGCAGACTTTGCGGAATCATCGGCGTCTGTCTGGATCAGTGGGACATAAAGGCCTGCAGGGACGTTCATCTGCGCGCGCGTGGAACGGATGTTCTCAATGACTTGAACGACCCAGTTGAGGTCTTGATCTGCGGCATCATCAATCAGATCGGTGCCGTAATCGGGCCAATCGGCGTGGCAGAGCAAGGTATCGTGGCCTTTGAGGGCCCACAGCTCTTCTGTGATGAAGGGCATGATCGGGTGCAGAAGGATCAGGCATTGATCAAGGACCCAAGACAGCGTTGCTTGGGTTTCGGCCTTGTCAGCGTCGGAGCCGTCGAGGAGGAGAGGTTTGCTGAATTCCAGATACCAGTCGCAGACCTTGCCCCAGGTGAATTTATAAAGCGCGTCAGCGGCGTCGTTGAAGCGGTAGGCCGCGAGCGCATCGTCCACGGAGGCGCGTGTGCGGGCACATTCGCCGATGATCCACGCATTGACGGCTTTTGACGGGGTTGGGCGCGCCGCGGCGGGGGTGAAAGCCCCGTTCATTTCGGCAAACCGGCAGGCGTTCCAGAGCTTGGTGGTGAAGTTGCGGTAGCCCTGGATGCGCTGGGTGTCGAGCTTGAGCGCACCACCCAACGACGCCATCGCGGCATTGGTGAAGCGCAGGGCGTCGGCGCCGTATTCGTTAATGAGATCAAGGGGATCAATGACGTTGCCGGTGGATTTCGACATCTTCTTGCCCTTGGCGTCGCGGACGAGGCCGTGCAGGTAGATGGTGTCGAAGGGGATTTGATCGACGACAGCCAGTTGCATCATCATCATCCGGGCGACCCAGAAGAACAGGATGTCCTGACCGGTGATGAGGTCGGAGGTTGGGAAGTAGCGTTTTAGCTCCTCGGTATCTTCGGGCCAGCCGAGCGTGCCGATGGGCCATAGGCCGGAGGAGAACCACGTGTCGAGGACGTCAGGGTCGCGGGTCAGGGCGACGCCGTCACCGGCCATAGCTTGCGCTTCGGATTCCGTCGTGGCGCAGTATTGATTGCCCGCATCGTCAAACCAAACCGGAATTTGATGCCCCCACCACAGCTGACGCGAGATGCACCAGGGCTCGATGTTTTCCAGCCAGTGGTAATAGGTCTTCTCGCCGCTTTCGGGCAGGATTTTGACCGTGCCGTCCCGGACCGCGTCCAGCGCTGGGCCGACGATCTTGTCGGTGTCGACGAACCACTGGTCCGTGAGCATCGGCTCGATGACGACTTTGGAGCGGTCGCCGAAGGGCTGCATGATCTTCTTCGCCTCGACCAGCGGGACCTCCTGATCTTCGCGCGCCTCGCCGCCTTCTTCGGGGGCGAGAGGTTTTTGGGCGGCTTTACCCAAGCGGGGATCATGCGCGGGGACCATGACGGCCAAACCTTCGGCGGTGATGTCTTCGACGACGGCTTTGCGGGCCTCGAACCGGTCGAGGCCGCGATAGGCGTCGGGGACGAGGTTCATCGCGGCGATCATGGCCTCGTCGAACTCCTGCTCGCCATTGGCGATGGCCTGAGCGACGGCTGCCTCTTCCGCGTAGGGCTTGCCGTCGGAGCGCATCGCGCCCTTCGTGTCCATCAGGTTGTACATCGGGATGCCGCCGCGCTTGGCGACCTGATAGTCGTTGAAGTCGTGTGCGCCGGTGATCTTGACCGCGCCAGAGCCAAAATCGGGATCCGGGTATTCGTCCGTGATGATCGGGATCAGGCGGCGATGCTCTTTCGGACCAACGGGAATTTCGCAGAGTTTTCCAATGATTGGAGCGTAACGTTCATCCGATGGATGAACGGCGACCGCACCATCGCCCAGCATGGTTTCAGGCCGGGTCGTCGCGATTGAGATATAGTCACGCTCCTCGCTCAGAATGATATTCCCGTCTTCGTCTTTCTCTTCGTAGGTATAGGTGACGCCCCCCGCGAGCGGGTATTTGAAGTGCCACATATGGCCGTCGGTTTCGATGTTTTCGACCTCAAGATCGGAGATCGCGGTCTCGAAATGCGGGTCCCAATTCACCAGACGTTTGCCGCGGTAGATCAGGCCCTTGTTGTACATCTCAACGAAGACCTTGATGACCGCGTCGTGGAAGTTGCCGTCATTGCCAGCGGGCGCGCCGGGGGCGCCGGACATGGTAAACGCCTCACGATCCCAGTCGCAGGACGCGCCAAGGCGTTTGAGCTGATTGATGATCGTGCCGCCTGATTGCTCTTTCCATTCCCAGACTTTCTCAAGGAACTTCTCACGCCCCAGTTCAACGCGGCCCGGTTGCTGGGTTTCGGCCAGTTGCCGTTCGACAACCATCTGCGTGGCGATGCCCGCATGGTCCGTGCCCGGCTGCCAGAGCGTGTCGAAGCCGCGCATGCGGTGCCAGCGGACCAAGATATCCTGCAAGGTGTTGTTGAAGGCATGACCCATATGCAGCACGCCGGTGACGTTTGGCGGCGGGATCATCACCGAATAATGGTCGTCGCGGCTTTTGTTGGCGCCAGCGGCGAACGCCTTCGCGTCGAGCCATTTTGCGGTGATCCGCTCCTCTGCCTCAGCGGCGTTGAATGTCTTGTCCATGCCCATGGAAGTGATCCCTTACTGTCGGATGTCGACATAGCCGGGGGCGGGGCAAAGGAAAAGGGGGCAGCAGATGGCGTTCGGTGGGGCTTACGAATTCTCAACTTCTGCGACGTAGATGTTATGGTTAATATGTCGCCCCGCGGTTCATTACGAACCGGTCACGGTCAATTTTCTGGACCGTTGGGGGCGGGTTGAGGATGATGGGTTATGGTTCACGCGTTCACAATTGGCAGACGGGGTTAGGCGGTGTCGTTCCTGTCACGTCTCTCAGCGCTGTTCCGGCGCAGGTCACATGCCAAGAGCGTGCCAGCCCGGGCGCGGGGTCCTGCGACCCATGTGATCATTCTCGATGGGACGATGTCCTCCCTTGCGCCGGGGTATGAGACCCACGCTGGCCAACTCTACAAGCTGCTGCTGGCGGCTGGCACCGGCTCTAATGTCACTGTCTATTATGAACCCGGCATTCAGTGGAACGACTGGGCCGAGACGCTGGATGTGATGCAGGGTCGGGGGATCAACCGGCAGATACAACGGGCTTACGGTGTGCTCGCCTCCCGCTACCATCCCGGTGACACGATCATTCTGTCGGGCTATTCGCGCGGGGCCTACGCGGTGCGCTCATTGGCCGGTGTGATCGACATGGTGGGCCTTGTGCGGGCCGATTGCGCGACGGAACGGAACATGAAGCTTGCCTATCGACACTACCGTCGTGGCGGGCGCGGTCCTGCCGCTGAGGCGTTCCGCAAGCGCTTCACCCACGAAGAGGTTGAGATTGAGGCGGTTGCGGTTTGGGACACGGTGAAGGCGCTGGGGCTCAGGCTTCCTGTGCTGTGGCGTTGGTCGCATGTCAAACACGCTTTTCACAATCACGCGCTGGGCAATTCCATCCGCAATGGGTTTCACGCACTCGCCCACGATGAGACGCGGGCGGCCTATGCGCCGGTCCTCTGGGCCTGTCCGCCGGGTTACTCAGGGCACATAGAGCAGGTCTGGTTCCCCGGCACGCACGGCGATGTGGGGGGGCAGATCGACGGACAAGAGGAGGTACGTCCGCTGGCCAACCTGTCGCTCGTCTGGATGCTGGACCGGCTTGAGAAGTGCGGCCTGACGTTTGCCGAAGGCTGGCGCGACCGGTTCCCGACCGATGCGACAGCCCCGTCCATTGGCCGGTGGCGCGGGTGGGCGAAGTTGTTCGTAGTCCGCAAGCCCCGCGTCGTGGGCCGCGACCCGTCCGAACGGTTGCACGAAAGCGTCGCAGAGCGGGACGCCGCGAAGGCCCGCACTGCTGGCTGGTTTAAGCGACCTTTTGCAGGGACACAGGCGGAGTGATGCCAAGCGCGTGACAGACATCACGCGTCAGTTCCGGTTTGTTGAGCGTGTAGAAATGCAAATGCTCGACCCCCTCCGAGGTTAGCGTATCGCAAAGTTCGGTCGCGTGGGCCGTTGCGAGTAGGTCCGCCGTTCCGTCGCGGGTCGCGTTGTCGAACGCGGTCGAAATCAGGGGCGGGATGCGCGCGCCACAGGCGGCACTGAAGGTCTGAACGCCAGTCCAGTTTTCGACCGGCAAGATGCCGGGCAGGATCGGTGCGGTGATCCCGGACGCCGCGCAGGCATCCCGGAACCGCAGGAACGTCTCGGCCTCAAAGAAGAACTGGGTGATGGCGCGGCCTGCGCCAGCGTCGATCTTGGCTTTCAAGTGGTCGATGCAGGCCTGCTGGCTCGCAGCGTCAGGATGGGTTTCCGGGTAGGCCCCCACGGTCACCTCAAAGCCCCGATCAGCCAAGGCGCGGGTAAGGTCAATTGAGCCCTCAAAGCCGTCTGGATGCGGCCGGTAAATGCCGGACCCCTTGGGCGGATCGCCGCGCAACGCAACGATATGCGACACACCTGCCGCGCCGTAGCTGTCAGCGATGGCGAGGGTTTCATCCTGCGTAGCGTCCACGCAGGTCAGGTGCGCCGCGACGGACAGATCGGTTGTCGTCGCAAGGGCATCCACCGCCTCATGGGTCAACGTCCTGGTCGTCCCGCCGGCGCCATAGGTGACAGAGACGAAGGACGGGGTCAGCGGGGCCAGTGTCCGGACGCAGTCCCACAAGCGGAACGAGGCTTGCAGGGATTTGGGCGGGAAGAATTCGAAAGAGACGGACGGGGCGGGCATGGGCAATCCTCATTTTACCAGTTGCCCTAATATCGAGCTTGGGCGTATGTGAGGCAAATTCATAACTCTCAAAAAGAACATGAGCTGGATTGGAATATGCACATCGAGTTTCGTCATCTCCGCACGATCAAGGCCATCCATGAGACCGGTGGGCTCGGGAGGGCTGCAGACCTGCTCGGGATCACGCAGAGCGCGTTGAGCCACCAGATCAAGGGGATCGAGGATCAGGCCGGGGTTGAGCTGTTCGTCCGGCGCTCCAAACCATTGAAGCTGTCGGCCGCGGGCCACAGGCTTCTGGCCGCTGCCAACCGAATCCTGCCCGAAGTTGCGGCGTTGGAGGCTGAATTCGAGGGCCTCGTTGCAGGACGTGCGGGGCGGATGCACATCGCGATCGAATGTCACGCCTGTTTCGAGTGGCTGTTTCCGGTGCTCGAAGGGTTCCGCAAAGCGTGGCCCGATGTCGACGTGGACATTCGACCGGGGCTCGCCTTTGATGCTTTACCCGCCTTGCGTCGTGAAGAGGTTGATCTTGTCGTCTCGTCCGATCCCGAAGAACTGCCCGGCGTCGATTTTCTGCCGCTCTTTGATTATGAGCCTGTGTTTGTGTGCGCCAAGGGGCATCCGCTGGCAGACAAGCCCTATATCGAGGCCGAGGATTTTCGGGGTGAGACGTTGATTTCCTACCCGGTGGACCGGGCGCGGCTTGATGTGTTTTCGCAATTGCTCACACCCGCCAAGGTCGAACCGGCAGAGGTGCGACAGGTCGAACTCACGGCGGTGATCCTGTTGCTTGTGGCCTCAAACCGAGGCGTGGCGGTGTTGCCGGACTGGGTGGTGCGGCAAGCGTCCTACGGGTCCGATTACATCACCCGCCCGCTGACGAAAGCCGGCCTTACCCGCCGCCTGTATGCCGCCGTGCGGTCGGATGAGGCGGATTTGCCGTTCATGTCCCATTTGGTGCGCAACGCCCGGCAAGAGGCGGTGAAGCTGCAACGCGGGGCTGCGTAGCACGCAAAGGTTCGGGCCTTGTGGGGCGCGGCTCTCCCTTCTATACGGCCCGCTGACCGTGACCCGCGACAGGGCAGGGTGACGCGTAGGAGAACGACATGGCGCAGAGTGCAAACCTCAATGTGATGATCAAGACCGCCCGTAGGGCGGGTCGTCTGTTGCTGAAGGATTTCGGTGAGGTTGAGAATCTGCAGGTGTCGCGCAAAGGCCCCGGTGATTTCGTAAGCCGCGCCGACCGGGCTGCCGAGACGTTGATCCGCGAAGCATTGGTCGAGGCCCGCCCGACCTACGGGTTTCTGGGCGAGGAGGGCGGTGAGACCGAGGGAGAGGACCCGACCCGTCGCTGGATCGTCGATCCGCTGGATGGGACAACGAATTTCCTCCACGGGATGCCCCATTGGGCAGTGTCGATCGCGCTGGAGCACAAGGGTCAGGTCGTGGCCGGTGTGGTCTATGACGCCGCCAAGGATGAGTTGTTCTTTGCAGAGAAAGGTGAAGGCGCGTTTGTGAATGACCGCCGCATTCGCGTCAGTGCGCGCAGTCGGCTGTCTGAGGCCGTGTTTGGCGCGGGCCTTCCGCCAGATGGCGGCAAGCACCTGCCTGCCATGCTGCGCGATCTGGGCAAGCTGATGCCAGCCTGTTCCGGTATGCGCCGCAACGGGGCCGCATCGCTCGATTTGTGCTGGGTGGCCGCAGGCCGCTATGAAGGGTTCTGGGAATACGGTCTGAAGCCGTGGGACATCGCGGCGGGCATCGTCATCGCAAAAGAGGCGGGTGCCTTTGTTGAGCCGCTGGTGGACGGATCGGATCTGATGGATGACGGTCACATCTTGTGTGCCGCGGAGCCGATTTTTGAAAGCGTTGCGAAGGTTCTGCGCGCTTGATTCCATGCGGATGAAACAGCCCGAAAAGTCCATGCCTTTTGGCGTCAGATGGTTAACGTTCAGACGTTAACCAACCCCTTATTTTAAAGGGCATTTGACACAATTTCGCCCCGAATGATTCCTATCCGGCGCGCATGAAAAACGCACTCTCCTTCAAAGCCTTTTTCAGCGCGTTTCGCGCGGATGAGGCGGGCGCCGTGACCACTGACTTCGTCGTGATCACGGGTGCCATCATCGGGCTGTCCCTCGCCGTCATGAGCAGCCTTGCAAATGCCACTGTCGACCTCGCCGATGAGACCGGATGGACAATCGCGTCGATCGCTCTCTCTCCCGATGATGAGGCTCCGGGTCCACCGCGCGACTGATGCCATCAGCCGTCGATTGATGCGTCCAGCGGCGCGAAGAGATCGACCTGATAACCGTCGGGATCTTTGACGGTCGCGTATCGCTGACCCCAAAATGCGTCCCACGGTTCGACCGTCAGACTGTGCCCCTCCTCACGCAGTCTGACGGCAATCGCGTCGACCTCAGCGGGGCTATCGCACAGCATCGCAAAGCTGGCGTGGTTGGGCGGCTGCGGCGCCTCCCCGGTCAGTTTCTCCATCAGTTCTGCGGTGTCAATCATCAACCGAACTTCACCCGGTTTCGTGATCGGCTCCACGTGCTGGTCGTCCGGGCCCCAAGGACCAAAAGTGAAGCCTAGGATTTCGTAGAAAGCGACGGTTTTTGCCATGTCCTTTGACGATACGGCGACGGCATCCAAGCGGGGCATGTCAGTCCTTTCTGTCTGAGGGGTGGTTCACGCCATCGTGCCACCCGATGGGTTCATGGTCAGCTGGGTTCACACCCTCGATTCCGCCCATATTGACCCCGTATTCGTTCGGGTTTGAGCGGCGCTGATGGTGGGTGTAGATGCCGCAGGTCTTGCAGAAATAATGCTTCGCCGTGCCGGTCCCCCATGTGTAGAGGGTCAGGTTGTGGGTGCCTTTCACGACCTCCAGATCGGCGAGGTCAACGCTCACGGCCGGGGTGCCGCGTCTGCGACAGAACGAACAATCGCAGCGCCGCGCGGTGTTGAGGCCATCACTGAGTTCAACGCGCAATTCCACCGCTCCGCAATGGCAGGTCACTTTGGTCATGGCTGATCCTTTTGGGTGGTGTGTAGAGCGGGCTGGTACTTGATCCCGTCGATCCAAGGTATCGGGTCATGGGCCTTGGGATGAGCCCCTTCGATGGCGGCAAGATTGATTGCGTATCCGTCGGCAGGATTGTCGTGCTGGTGGTGGGTGAAGATCCCGCAATGGCGGCAAAAGTAGTGTTCGGTCTGGCGGGTGTTCCACTGGTAGAGGGACAAGGCCTTGCGCCCTTGCACAATTTCAACATCACCTTGGGCAGCAAAGACCACAGCCGCGCCTCGCATTGCACAAAAGCTGCAATCGCACCTGCGCGCGTTGGATAGGGGTCCGCTCAACCTGACCCGCAGTTCAACCGCGCCGCAATGGCACTGAATTCGGGCCGGAGGGGCGGTCATTTGCGCCTCGGTACAACGGGGATGTTTGAGGCTGGATAATGGGTCTCGGGATGGGGCGGATGGCCTTCGGTCCGGTTCCAGTAACGGGTGGCGCCTCGTTTCAGCCAGAGAGGAATGGCCATCACGAAGCCCGCAGCAAAGCCGCCCACATGCGCCCAGTAGGCGACGCCACCACCGTTCAAGTCGGACCCCAACCCGTTGAGAACCTGAAGCCCCATCCAGACGCCAAGCACGATGAAGGAGGGGATCGGTAGAATGCGGATGAAGATGATCAGGAAAATGAACACGTCCACCCGGGCCTTGGGAAACATCAACAGATAGCCCCCCATCACCCCGGCTATTGCGCCTGATGCTCCGACCATCGGAACCGTGCTGTTTGGGGCCGGCAAATACTGCAGATAAGCCGCTGCCAGTCCAGAGAGGAAGTAGAAGCCAAGGAACGGAAGTGGGCCCATTTCCTCTTCCATGTTGTCACCAAAAATCCACAAAAACAGCATGTTACCGGCGAGGTGCATGAAACCTCCGTGGAGGAACATGTGGGTGAAGAACCCCGTCATGGCCTCCCCCGTCAGAGGGTGGCGCGGCCAGAAGGCGTATTCGTAAAGGAATTTGTTCTGCGCAAGAATGTCACCCGCCAGCAACCCGTGATGATAGGCGAAGACCGCGATATTGATCGCGATCAGCGCGTAGGTTACATAGGGCGTCTTCTCGGACGGGTTGTGATCACGGATCGGAAACATGGGGCGAAAGTTGCCCCTGACCCCGGCAGGGTCAAGGGCTAAGGTGTCGCGCGGCTGGCTTGGCTGGGGCTAGCTGACCTCGGCCAATAGCGCCGCGTTGCCACCCGATGCCGTGGTGTCGATACAAACGTGCCGTTCAAGGAGCACATGGGTCGGTTGCAGCGGGCCCCGGACCAAGGGCACGATCGCGCCCGTGCGACGGGCAAGGGCCTGCTCAAACTTGCGGGCGGTGGCATCGTCGCCGGCAAAATAGACGCCAGCGATCTCAAGCGTCTCAAGCTCCTCCGGCGCCACGTCACGCCCAAGCGTTAGGGCACGACCGCCCAGATCGAGCACCTCTTGGGCCATCGCGGCCTCATCCCCGCCAATGCACAGGATCGGCCCGCGCGGATGCAGCGCGTGGCGGTTGCTTTCGCCGGTTGGTCCGGGGAGGTCTTGCGGCGCCGCTGGTGTATCCACCGCATCGCACAGGGCCGCAAAGCGTGGCAAGTAGTGCGGCCCGCCCGCCTTTGGGCCGGTGCCGGACAGACCCTCCCCGCCGAAGGGTTGGGAGCCGACAACCGCGCCGATCTGGTTGCGATTGACGTAGATGTTGCCGGCGTCAACCCGGTCGACGATGTGCTGGACGCGGTCGTCAATTCGGGTGTGCAGTCCGAACGTCAGGCCGTAGCCCGTGGCATTGATCCGGTCGATTACGGCGTCAATCTCACCTGCCTTGAAGGTGGCGACATGCAGGACCGGGCCGAAGATTTCCCGCTCCAGATCCGAGATGTCGCCGACCTTGATCAGGGTCGGAGCCACGAAAGTGCCGCTGTCGGGGCTGGCCAGGGTATGGAGCACGCGTGCTTCGGCCTCGGCCAGGTCGATGTGATCTTGAATGGTGCGGCGCGCGGCTGCGTCAATTACCGGGCCCACATCGGTGCTGAGGTGCCATGGATCGCCGAGCCGAAGCTCGTCCATCGCACCTTTGAGCATGAGGATCAGCCCGTCGGCGATGTCCTCCTGCACATAGAGGCAACGCAGCGCCGAGCACCGCTGACCAGCAGATTGAAACGCCGATTGCACGATATCGCGCACGGCGTGTTCGGGGAGCGCCGTGCTGTCGACAATCATCGCGTTGAGGCCGCCGGTTTCTGCAATCAGTGGCGTGCCTGGCGCGCAATGCTCTGCCATGGTCGCGCGGATCTTGAGCGCGGTTGCGGTTGAGCCGGTAAAAGCGACGCCGTTCACGCGTGGATCGGCGGTCAGCGCCGCGCCAACCTCGCCCCCGCCGGGCAAGAGCTGAAGCGCGTGTTGCGGCACACCCGCCTTGTGCATCAATTGAACGGCACGGTGGGCGATGAGGCCAGTTTGCTCAGCCGGTTTGGCAAGGACGGCGTTGCCTGCCGCGAGGGCCGCCGCGATTTGCCCGGTGAAAATGGCCAATGGAAAGTTCCACGGGCTGATACAGGTCCAGACCCCGCGCGGTGTGGGGGACAGTCGTTCAGCCTCAGCCGCGTAATAGTGCAGAAAATCAACGGCTTCACGCAGCTCGCCCACGGCATCGAGCAAGGTTTTTCCAGCCTCGCGATGAAGGAGCGCGAAGAGTTCTCCTGCATTGTCCTCATAGGCCGCAGCGACCCGGCGCAGCATGGCTGCGCGATCCGCTGCGGTGGCGGCCCAAGGTTTGGCCGCGTCGAAGGCGGCGGCTACGTCGGTTGCGGTTGCCGGACTGACGTGGCCCACTGTGTCGTCTGGTTTGGCGGGGTTCAGGACCGCAACCTGCGCTTGGGGTGAGGAGTTCTGGTCTGGCAATGGGAGGGCGCGCGCACGCCATTTGTGCGCCTTGAACGGCGCGGTTGCTTTGGCGATGTCTGCAAGTGTTGGTCTGTGCGTGATATCCCAGCCTTTTGAATTGGCGCGGTGCGGGCGAAAGAGGTTCGGGCCGGTTGCCAGCCCGGGCAGGTCACCAACCGAGACGAAGGGATCGGCAGCCACGATTTCGGCGGGCACCTCCTCATCCACGATCTGATTGACGAAGCTGCTGTTGGCGCCGTTTTCCAGCAGGCGGCGGACCAGATAGGCCAACAGATCCTCATGCGCGCCGACAGGGGCGTAGATCCGACAGCGGGTGCCTGCGTCTTTCAGGACCAGCTTGTGAAGCGTTTCGCCCATGCCGTGCAGGCGTTGAAATTCGAATGCGGTTTTTGCCGTGTCCTGCGCCATGTGCAGGATCGCCGCGACGGTGTGGGCATTGTGGGTCGCGAATTGCGGGTAGATCCGGTCGGTCATCCCAAGCAGCTTGCGGGCGCAGGCGATATAGCTGACATCCGTATGGGCCTTGGCGGTGAAGACCGGAAAGCCGGACAGGCCGAGCACGTGTGCGCGCTTGATCTCAGCGTCCCAATACGCGCCCTTCACGAGGCGGACCATAAGGCGGCGGTTGGTGCGCTGGGCCAGATCGTGCAGCCAGTCGATCACGAAGGGCGCGCGAGGGCCAAAGGCCTGAACCACGACGCCGAACCCGTCCCAGCCCGCGAGGGCGGGATCGCTGACGACCGCCTCAATGACGTCAAGGGACAGGGACAGGCGGTCCGCCTCTTCCGCATCGACATTGAAGCCCTGACCCGCGGATTTGGCGAGCATGGCGAGCGAGCGAAGGCGCGGTACGAGCTCTTCCATCACCCGGTCGCGCTGGGCCTCTTCGTAGCGCGGATGCAGGGCGGAGAGCTTGACCGAGATGCCCGGGTTTTGCGCCACCTCATCCGAGGTGCAGTTGGCCGCAATCGCGGAAATGGCGCGGCTATAGGCCAGGTGGTAGCCGCGCGCATCGGCATCCGTGCGGGCCGCTTCGCCCAGCATGTCGTAGGAATAGGTGAAACCCAGCTTTTCCATCCCGGCGGCCCGGTCCATTGCGGACTGGATCGTCTCGCCCAAGACAAACTGGCGGCCCATCTCTTTCATCGCGCGGGCGACCGCCGTGCGAATAACAGGCTCCCCCAGACGCTTGATGGCCCGGCGCAGCGGGGCGGCGAGCCCGTGATCATCGTCCAGCACCCGGCCTGTCAGAAGCAGCGCCCAGGTTGAGGCGTTGACGAGCGAGGACGCCGATTGTCCGAGGTGCTTGCCCCAGTCGGACGGCGCGATCTTGTCTTCGATGAGCGCGTCAATCGTGTCGGCATCCGGCACCCGCAACAGGGCCTCCGCGAGACACATCAAAGCAATCCCTTCGTCCGTGCTGAGGCCATATTCCGCAAGAAAGACCTCCATCAGGCCGGGATCCGATGTCTCGCGGATGCGGGTGACAAGGGCGGCGCCGTTGGTCGCGATGGTGTCGCGGTCGGTCTGGGACAGGGCCGCGGTTTCGACTAGCGCGCGGACCGCCTCCATCTCATCCCGAAGGTAGGCGCGATCGATGGACGTGCGCAGGGCGGCGATTTGATCTTTGGGCATTTGGCACCTCACCACAGAAAGGTCTTTGTCCCATGATAGCACCGATTGACTGGACGATTTGTCTGGTGTTTGGCAAGGTGCAGGTGTTTTACCTGAAATAGGGGCGCTACGTTGGCCGAAAAGACTTTTGACATGGATGGGTTTGATCGCAAGATCCTCGATATCGTGGCGGTGGACGGGCGCATTTCTGTTACGGAACTCAGCAAGCGGATCGGTCTGTCGAAATCACCGACTCAGGCCCGACTGAAGCGGTTGGAAGAAACTGGGGTCATCAAAGGGTACCGCGCGTTGTTTGACCCGATCCAACTGGGCCGCGATCACGTCGCCTTCGTTGAGGTGAAGCTGTCAGACACGCGTGAGACGGCCTTGGCGGCCTTCAATGAAGCCGTACGCAAAGTGCCTGAGATTGAGCAGTGCCATCTGATCGCAGGAGCGTTTGATTACCTGTTGAAAGTGCGGACCGGTGGCATGGCCCGATATCGCGAAGTATTGGCAGAACGGCTGTCGACCTTGCCGCATGTCGCCAATACCTCTACTTATGTGGCGATGCAGGCAGTCAAGGAAGACGGGATCGCGCCGTCGGGGGCGTGACCCCGCAGGCGTTGACGCCGGGGCAAGTTGCCCCATTTCCTCGATCATGAAATTTGCGTCGATCCTCTTCCCCGCCTTCCTTGCCGCGACACCGGCGGCGTCAGATTGCCCGCCTGGGCGCGACTACGGTCCCCAGATTGCAGAAATCGTCGACCGAATGCAGGCCGCCCCGCATGAAGGGGCCGCGCGGCTGCTGTCGGCTGAGATGTGGGAAATCTGGCTCGACGCACCCGACGAGATTGCCCAGTCGATGCTCGATGAAGGGGTTGCAATGTTGCAGATTGGGGCCACCGGGTCGTCGCGCCGTGTCCTGAGCCAATTGATCGACTACTGCCCGGCCTATGCCGAGGGTTACAACCAGCGTGCCTTTGCCGCTTTCCTGAGCGGAGATTTTGAGGCGGCGCTGGTTGATCTGGACGTGGCCATCGAATTGCAGCCGGTGCATCTTGGCGCGCTGACAGGCAAGGCGATGACGTTGATCCGACTGGGACGGAATGACGAGGCGCAAGTGGTTTTGCGCGAGGCTTTGGCGATCAACCCCTGGCTTGCGGAACGCGCGCTGCTTGATGAGCCCCCGGGTGAGGACATCTAGGCGCAAACCGTCTTTACCTCAGCGCCGTGATCCCTATGGTCGCTCTACCGCCTGCAGGCCCGCGTGGTGGAATGGTAGACACTGGGGACTTAAAATCCCTTGGCCTTAGTGCCGTGCCGGTTCGAGTCCGGCCGCGGGTACCACGGCGTTTTGGCGTAGCCGAAACACCACTTTTTTCCGTTCAATTCACATCCGCTCTGCACTCAGGGCGATAGCCTGTTGGTAGACAGTGGCCGCGTTCCATTCGTTCAGCACCCGGAAATTTGCGGTGCCTTCACCAAACGGCTGACCCGGTTGCCAGCCTTTCTGGCGCAGGAAATTGGCCGTTGAGGCCAAACTGTCGGCGATGGAGTAAAGGTCCACTCGTCCATTGCCGTCCGCATCGACGCCGTAGCGGAGTGCGTTGCCCGGCAGGAATTGCGTGTGACCCATCTCTCCATGCGCCGCGCCGCGCTGGGTCGGCGCCAGACCGCCGCGATCCACAAGGATCAGAGCGGCAATCGCATGCGGTGTGAAGAAATCCGAACGTCGGCAATCATAGGCCACGGTGGTGATGCTATCCACGACGGGCGTATTCCCCATGGTCCGTCCGAATCCCGTTTCCATGCCGTGTATGGCCAGAAGGATCGATGCCGGGACGCCATAAGCTTGTTCCAGTGAGGCGTAGAAATTCGGATTGCGGTCCCGCTCGCGGCGCATTTGTGCGGCAAAGCTGTCCAACGACCCCAGCCGGATGCGGATGAAATCATCCAGCGCGTATCGTACCCCGGTCTGGTTGCGGTCGGCGTTGATCGTGGATTGAGAATACTGAGCATTTGCAAGGGCTTGAAGGCCCGCCGCGCCCACGCCAGCCGCCGCCGCCTCTTGTGCAAAGGCCGCTTTCCAGGCGCCAAAGCCTGAGCTGTCGTTGCCACATTGGGCGGCGAGAGCGGGGGAGGAGAGGCCGAGCAGGGCGGCAAGAGTAAGGGCAAGGCGCATGTGATCGCTCCGGAAAAACCTGAAAGTACCGTTGGGGTGAGCGTATCAGGAAACAATCGCCTGTTAAGTCAGGATTTTGGAACCCATTGAAACGGGCGCTGTCCTGCCTGCAGGGCGTCGACGATGTCTTGGATTTTCCGGTCGCGGGTTGCTTGCTGTTTGGCATTGAGCAGAATTTCGAGCGCTCCGCGTCGAACGGAGCGGGGCAAAGCGTCCCAATCGGGGATGAGGCCGTCGGCGGTCAGACGCGCGTCGAGGTCGGGCGGCCGGATGCCGTTCTCAACATCGTCGAGCGCGGTCCATGTGCCGCATTGTTTTGCGGCCGCGACCATGGCTTGACCGGCAGGCCGCAAGCGACCGGCAGCCTCAAGCGCCGCGATCTTGTCTTTGTTGACGCGGCTCCAGTTCGATTTCGGATTGCGCGGCGCAATCCAGTGCATCGTGCGCAACTCGTCCTTGCCGCGGCTGAGACTGTCGATCCAGCCCCAACAGAGGAGTTCATCAATGATCTCACCCATCGGTATATAGGTTGGCGCGGCTTTCTTGGGATGGACCAGCCAAACGCCGTCGTTGCGGGTATGATGGGTGTGCAGCCATGCGGTCAGATCAGCGCTCGTCGCGATCTCCACCTCTTCGGCGCTTTCCTTGGGGCGTTTGGCCATGGCGCAAAGTCCTGTAAGCTGAGGTTATTCGGTCAGGGACAGAGACGATGAAGTATGAACTCGACATTGAAATCAATCGCCCCCGCGACGCCGTACTGACACTCTTTTTTGATCCCGAGCGACAACAAGAGTGGCAGCCTGAGCTTGTCCGCTTTGATCATGTCAGTGGCCCCAAGCCGCGCGGGCTGGGGACAGTGTCGCGGCTGTTGGTCAAAATGGGACGCCGCGAGATGGAGATGACGGAGACGATCACGGTCCATGACCCGCCTGAACGGTCTTCTGCCATTTATGAGGCGAAGGGCGTCTGGAATGAGATCGAGAATACCTTTTCGGCACCGACCCCGGATCGGACCCACTGGCATCTGACATCCGAATTTCGCTGTGACGGTCTGTTGATGCGGATGATGACGTGGCTTGCGCCTGGCATGTTCCGCAAGCAGACCAAGATCTTCATGGAGCGGTTCAAGGCATTCTGTGAAACCACGATACCCGACGGCGGCTGATGACCCGTCGCAGACGAAGGCTCAGTTGGTGCGATGGCTGCGCGGCGCCGTATCGTAGATCGGAGCGATCGGCGCCAGAGTAAGAAGATTTTCTGGTGCCATGGAATTTGGGGAACAAATTCGCTTTTGGTGCGTTTAATCAATCGGACGACAAAGGAGACGAACAATGAGCAGCCCTGACACCAACCTAGACAAACAAAAAAGCCGTCATTGGGGACCGCTCATCGGGATCGCCGTTGCGCTGGCGGCGGCCGTGATCGCGATGGTCTACTTTATCTCGGCCGACCCCGTTTCAAATGACGCAGCTGACCCGGATGGGACGCCTGCCGCAGTTGAAGACGCGGCCAGCGACGGTTAATCGCGTTTGCCCGCGAAGCGCTCAGCCCAGTCTGCGCGTTGATCGTCGGTAATCTTTGCGAACAGATTGTCCGGCACAGAGAATTCGTGGCCTTCCGGCAGCGCTGCAATCGCAGTGCGAATGTCGGTGGGCCATTCTGTATCCAGCGTGTTCATCGCAGACAGCAGCTTGGCGGCGGCATCGGGAATGAACGGTGCTGACAGAACCGCGTAGATGCGGATCAGGTTGAGAGCGAGGCGAATTTGCGCGGCTGCCTGGTCAGGGTCTTCTTTGAAGACCGCCCACGGGGCTGCCGACTGCAGATACTCATTTCCGGCCGCCCACATTGCCCGCAGCTCAGACGCGGATTTGCGGATTTCGATCGCGTCCATGTTGGTTTGGTAGGCTTCCAGACGGGTCTGAAGCTCAGCGGTCAGAGCATCCTCAGCATCGCCCCAAATGCCGCCTGCTGGCACGGCCTCTGCGAATTTGGAGCGGCAGAACTTGGTCACGCGGCTGACGAAATTGCCCAGCACATCGGCGAGGTCCTTGTTCACGTCGGTCTGGAACGCCTCCCACGTGAATTCGGAATCCGACGTCTCAGGCGCGCGGCTGAGAAGCCACCAGCGCCAGTAATCCGCCGGCAGAATCTCCAAAGCCTGGTCCATGAACACGCCGCGCCCACGCGAGGTTGAGAACTGGCCGCCATCGTAATTGAGGTAGTTAAAGGATTTGAGGTAATCGACCCGCTTCCACGGCTCGCCCGACCCGATGATCGTCGCCGGAAAGCTGAGCGTGTGGAACGGCACGTTGTCCTTGCCCATGAACTGGGTGTAGCGCACATCCTCTGCACCCATGTCCGTGCGCCACCAGCGGGCCCAATCGTCGCCCTTGCCGGCATCGACCCATTCTTGGCTACAGGCGATGTATTCGATCGGCGCGTCAAACCAGACATAGAAGACCTTGCCGTCCATGCCGGGCCAGTCGTCGTCGCCGCGCTTCACAGGCACACCCCAGCTGAGGTCGCGGGTGATGCCGCGATCCTGCAACCCGTCGCCATCATGCAGCCATTTCTTGGCAATCGACGTGGTCAGCACGGGCCAGCCGTCTTGGGCGTCAATCCACGCGTCGATGTCATCCTTGAGCTTGGATTGCAGCAGATAGAGGTGCTTGGTTTCGCGCATTTCCAGATCGGTGGAGCCTGAGATCGTGGAATGCGGGTTGATCAGGTCCACCGGGTCCAGCAGTTTGCCGCAATTGTCGCATTGGTCGCCGCGCGCGTCTTTGAATCCGCAATTGGGGCAGGTGCCTTCGATGTAGCGATCCGGCAGGAAGCGCCCATCGGCGTTGGAATACATCTGCGCCTCGGACCGTTCTTCAATCAGGCCGTTGTCGGCCAGCACGCCTGCAAAATGCTGCGTGAGCTTGTGGTTCTGGTCGGATGAGGAGCGCCCGTAATGATCAAACGACAGCCGGAACCCGTCGGCGAGATCAGCCTGCACCTGCCACATCTCAGCGCAGTATTCCGCGACCGGCTTGCCAGCCTTGGCTGCCGCCAACTCCGCCGGGGTGCCGTGTTCGTCGGTGGCGCAAAGGAACAAAACCTCATGCCCGCGCCCGCGCAAATAACGGGCATACAGGTCCGCTGGCAGCTGAGAGCCGACAAGATTGCCAAGATGCTTGATCCCGTTGATGTAGGGAATCGCGGAAGTGATGAGATGGCGGGCCATTGGACGTCTCTTTGGCTGGTTCGACGCGCGGTTTACTTCGGTTTGGGTGGGAGGGCCAGAGCCGGATGTGGCGCTGCAGCGCTCACCCGGCCTCAGGCAACGTCGTCCGCTGAACGGGGCTTGGCGTGAGAACTGGTGCAGATGGCGCGACCTCTCGGTCCGTGGCGCCGACGCTCAGGCTACCGGACATCAGCCCCATGGCAGCCAACAGGACCGCCGTGATCCCGACTGGCAGAATGTATCGCGTCAAAATGAGCATTGCGTCGCCCTGCAAGCGCCCCCGCAATGGATCTAGTGCTGTATCCTGCCGACATTGGGGCAATACCGTGCCCGATTGAGGACAGCGCTATCGGTCGCGCTCGCGACCAAAGAGTTTTCCGATCTGGAACGACGTGCGCGGGGCCATGACGAACCGTGTGCGATCCTCTGGGGTTGCACGCGCGCGCATCCGGTTCAGGCCATAGAGCACCAGCGCCAGATGCCCGGCGGAGATGAAAACGAACAAGGCCGACGGCCCGAACCCGGCCATAAGCAATGAACTGATCCACGGTGCTGCGATCGCACCGACTGCGTAGAAGAACATGAGCGCGGCCGACAGCTCAACCCGTTCGTCAGCGCTGGCAAAATCGTGGGCATGGGCTGCCGCGACAGAGAAGACGGGGAATGTCGTCAATCCAAAAAGGGCGGTGGAAACCATGATCGCGCCGGTTCCCATGCCCGATACGCTCACCGTGACTGCGCAGGATCCCGCGGCAGCGATGCTGAGCCAGATCAGCACCCAGCGACGATCATACTTGTCCGCCAGCCACCCGGTTGGCACCTGGGCCAGCGCGCCACCGGCGACGAAAGCGGCGAGAAAAACGCCGATCTGGCTCGCCGCGAGGCCAACCTCCTGCCCGTAGATCGGACCGACCATCCGGAACGACGCCGACGTCAACGCGGCCACAAGCACGCCGGCCACCGCCAGAGGCGACATTCGCCACGCAAGGCCGGGTCGCAGACGCGGGGCCTCTGGCGTCTCGGGTTGAGGCAGACGGGTCAGCGCCAATGGCAGAAGCGAGGCGATACAGAGCAGCGTCAGAATATTGTAGGCAATGTGGGTTTCCAGCGTCGCCAGCACGCCGATCCCCAACTGCGCCACGAGTGAGCCGCCCATATCGACCAGCCGGTAGGTGCCCATAGCGCGGCCCCGCGTCTCGTTGGTGACTTTGGCCTGAAGCCACGCTTCGATGACGGTATAGCTGCCAGCGATACAGATCCCTGATCCGATCCGCAGCACGGCCCAGACCCACGGGTCGGTCGCAAAGATGTGCCCAGACAGGCCAATCGCCCCCATCGCCGTCAGCACCGCAAAGGCGCGGCTGTGACCGACCGACCCCATAAGCCGTGGGGCCCACCAGCAGCCGATGAAAAAGCCCACGAAATGCGCAGAGCCCAGGAAGCCCACCTCAGCACTGGTGAACCCGGCATTCAGGCCGGTCAGCGCATCAAGTGGCCCGACACCCCCAGAGGAGAGCTGCAACAAGGCCACGGACAACAGCAGCGCGGCGAAGGACACAAGAAGAGGCATTCTGTCTGAATGAGCCGAGTCGCGGGGCGGCGCTAGGACTTAATCGACCTGATCTGTCGCGGATGGGCCGTCACACAGGGTGTTTGATACGATCACGTATGACGTATGACCCGTGAAGCGATGTTCGCCCGCGCGCAGGCAGACGAGGTCTCCTGGTGTGGGATGGACCAATTGGCTGGGGAGCGTGATGTCACGGGTCCGGCTCTCAACCTCAACTCGCATTTTCAGATGCATCCCTGTTTCGGAGGCCAGAGGCATGGTCTGCCCTGCGACGCCGGTCACGAACCGCACGTTCTGCACGGTGTTGAGCGTCAGCGCGGCATAGAGGCCGACAATCCCGATCAGAACGGCCCAGCCGCCCCAGAACCCGAACGAGCGAACCCGCAGGCGGGACAATTCCCGGTTCAGACGCTCGTGCGTGCTTTCATTCAGGGGCGGCTCTTGCATGGGGGCAGGTTATCGCTGCGCTTTCGCCTTGTCACGGCGACACGGCCCGTTAGCTTGGCGGTTTAGTCAGGACGGAGGCAGGTTATGAAACAGATCGAATTGGGCCGCACAGGCATTGAAGTGAGCGATTGGTGCCTTGGTACGATGACGTTCACGCGGCAGACGCCTGAGGAAGACGCGCACCGGCAGATCGATATGGCGCTCGATGCGGGTATCAACTTTCTCGACACCGCGGAGATGTATCCGGTCAATCCGATTCTGGCCGAAACCGTGGGCGACAGTGAGCGCTGCATTGGCAACTGGCTTGCAAAAACGGGGCGGCGGGATGAAATCGTGATCGCCACCAAGGCCAGCGGCGACATGCATTTTGCGCGCGGGGGGGAGGGATTTTCGGGGGACAACATCCTCGACGTGCTCGATGGCAACCTCAAACGGCTCGGCACCGATTACATTGACCTCTACCAGCTGCATTGGCCGATGCGTGGCTCTTACATGTTCCGGCAGAATTGGACGTTCGATCCGTCCCACCAGAGCCGCGCTGAGACGATGGACCATATGGCAGGCGTGCTGGAGAAGCTGAAAGAGGCGCAGTCGGCGGGCAAAATCCGGGCCTTTGGCCTGTCCAACGAAAGCGCCTGGGGGACGACCAAATGGATCGATCTTGCGGAAGACATGGGTGCGCCTCGGGTGGCGTCGGTTCAGAATGAATATTCCCTCCTCTGCCGACTTTATGACACGGACATGGCTGAGGTGTCGCACAATGAAGATGTGGTCTGTTTCAGCTTCTCGCCGCTGGCAGCCGGGCTGCTCACGGGCAAGTATCGCGGCGGTGCGATCCCGGAAGGGTCCAGAATGTCCATTGGCCACACGCTGGGCGGTCGCAACCAGCCCCGCGCCCATGAGGCGGTGGAGGCCTATGCCGCAGTGGCCGATAAGCATGGGATGGCGCTTGATCATATGGCGATGGCGTTCCAGCGGTCGCGGCCCTTTAAGGTGTCGGCGATTTTTGGGGCAACGACGACCGATCAGCTCGCGCATCTGCTTGAGGGACAGGATCTGACGCTGTCGGAGGATGTTTTGGCTGATATTGACGCCACCCACCGTGCGCATCCGATGCCGTACTAGCCGCGACATCTGCGGCCAGTTTCTTTGAATGAATTTGGGCCTCCGGCGGGAGTATTTTGGAACCAAAGAAGGGTGGCGTCAGAGCGGGATGCGGAACCTTGGGCCGGCTTGGTCCAACTCTTCAAGGAGCGACATCGCGCGGTAAGCGGCGATGGCGCTCCGGTTGCGCGGGTCAGTCCCGATTGTGAGTTTTGCCGCGGCACGATCTTTCGCCACCTTTCGGGCGGCAGCGATCAAAGCGGTTCCGGCCCCTGTGCCCCGGTGCGGCTCGACCACATAAAGATGGTGAATGTCGAGCCGCGTCTCGCCGGTATGGATCACCCGGTCTGAGGTGATCGCCGCGTAGCCGATCGTCTCTCGCATCGCGGTTTCAGCGACCAGTGCCGTCGCTGAACCGGCATCGAAGAGCATCTCCTGCAATGCAGATAGCGTCACTGTCGCTTCATCTCCGTGCACGGCGCAGAGCTGTCGGATCATAGACAGGATGTCAGGCAGGTCGCTGGGTCGGGCGGGGCGTATCTTGGTCATGGTCGTGTCCTTTTCCGCCATCGGCGCAAAAGGGTATTCCACGCCAGACGGCGGGTCGGTTGATGTGAAAGGGCAAAAGAAAACCGGCCGCCGTTATGGGGCGGTGCTAAAGTAGCCATTATGCCGGTGCGTTTTCATGCTGCCGTGTGTCGTCTTTGGAGGCTTGTCTGTCAAGGTCGAGCGGCTAAGGTCGCGACACATCAAGGGAGGGTGCGATGCCATTAGCCATGAACCGTGAGGTCTTTATCACTTGCGCCGTCACCGGATCAGGCAGCACGCAGGACCGCTCGCCGCATGTGCCGCGCTCGCCCCAGCAAATTGCCGAGAGCGCGATTGACGCTGCCAAGGCCGGGGCAGCCGTGGTGCATTGCCACGTCCGCGACCCTGAAAGCGGTGTGCCGTCGCGGCGGTTGGAGCTGTATCGCGAAGTGACCCACCGCATTCGTAATGCGGAGGTCGATGTTGTGCTGAACCTTACCGCCGGGATGGGGGGCGATATGGTGTTCGGCGGGGTGGAGCAGCCTTTGCCGACCGTCGATGGCACCGACATGGTGGGGGCGACGGAACGGGTCGCGCATGTGGCCGAGTGCCTGCCGGAGATTTGCACGCTCGATTGCGGCACGATGAACTTTGCCGAAGCCGACTACGTGATGACGAATACGCCCGGGATGCTGACGGCGATGGGGCGCATGATGACAGAGCTGGGCGTCAAGCCCGAGATCGAGGCGTTCGATACAGGCCATTTGTGGTATGCCAAGCAGCTTGTGAAGGATGGTGTGCTGGAGCCCAACGCCCTAGTCCAGCTGTGCATGGGTGTGCCCTGGGGGGCGCCCGATGACCTCAACACCTTCATGGCGATGGTCAACAATGTGCCGGACGATTGGACGTTTTCGGCCTTCGGGCTGGGGCGCAGCCAGATGCCCTATGTCGCCGCAGCTGTCCTCGCAGGGGGCAATGTGCGTGTGGGGCTTGAGGATAACCTGATGCTCGACAAGGGCGTCCTCGCGACCAATGCACAATTGGTGGAACGGGCGCACGGGATCATTGAGAACCTCGGTGCGCGGGTGATCGGGCCGCAAGAGGTTCGTGAGAAACTCGGGCTCGTGAAACGGGCCCCCAAGGGGTGACCCGGCTCTGTGCTCTTTTGGCTTTGACCGCATGTGCGGCACCCTCGGACCCAATGGCACCCGAACCGTTCGGGATTACGATGGTTGAGGAAACGACCTGTGTCGGTGAGGGTGGCCGCATTGTCATGGCTGAGGAGGGACCGGTTTGCGCGTTCTAGCGGCACTTCTTTTTGGTTTCGGTCTTGTGGCGTGCACGGAAGCCTCTGTCGCGCCGCCGCAAGTCTCCCTCTTGCGGAACCCGACGGCACCGTTTGGATCGCAAGTTGATGTGACCGCTTCGGACCTCAACGGCGATTGGATCGTACGGCAGGGGCTTGCCAATGGCTGGCCTGCAACTGTTGGCGTTGTGTCCTTTGTTGCCGAGGACATGCTTCTCTTAATTGAGGTCGAAGGCAGGTTTTGCGAAGAGGGCGGCCCCTGTGTCACAACACTGGACCGAACCGACTACGTCACAAGCCTGCCCGGACGGTTCGTGTCGCGGGAGGCTGAGGTCGCGGTTGCCAAGGGCCTGCCACCGGAATTCTGGGTGCTCTGGATGGATTTCGACCGCCGGACCGTGGCGATCGGTGACCCGGCTGGTCGCTTTGTCGCCATCCTTGATCGGGCCGCCACAGGTGGCGAAGACAGGATCACCGCCGCCCGCGAAATTCTAGACTGGTACGGCTATGACCTTGACCAAGTGACGGCCAACTAAGGAAAATACCATGACACGATCGGCAGCAATCATCGGCGGTGGCGTTATTGGCGGCGGTTGGGCCGCGCGGTTCCTTCTAGCAGGGTGGAACGTCCAGGTCTTCGATCCGGACCCGGAGGCTGAGCGCAAGATCGGTGAAGTGCTCGCCAATGCCCGCGCGTCCTTGCCGGGCCTCTACGATCAGGCGATGCCGGACGAAGGCACGCTGAGCTTTCATGACACGATTGCTGACGCCGTGAACGGCGTCGCATGGGTGCAGGAAAGCGTGCCGGAGCGGCTCGACATCAAGCACCGGGTCTTTGCGGAGTTGGAACTCAG